>JBIIDF010000362.1:0-2968 GCA_044238535.1 Vicinamibacterales bacterium | reverse complement strand
GCTGGGCTTCACGGGCAACCTCAACGTCGAGCTGACGCTCGCCACACTGCAGGAAACCGTGACGGTGACCGGCGCTTCGCCCGTGATTGACACGTCGGCGACGCGCGTGCAGCAGAACTTCAAGGTGGAAGAGCTGCGGTCGATTCCGAACGGACGCGACATGTGGGCGCTGCTGGCGGTGACCCCGTCGGTGCAGATGACCCGCATCGACGTCGGCGGCAACCGCGCCGGCACCCAGACGGGCTACTCGGCCTACGGCCTCACCGGCCAGGTCCGCGTGCTCATCGAAGGCATCAACACAACGGAAGGCACGGGCGGCGCGGGCTTCTACTTCGACTACTCGTCGATTGACGAAGCCTTCCTCGGCACCACCGGCCAGGGCGCTGAAATGCCGAACCCCGGCGTGCAGAGCCAGTTCATCACCAAGTCGGGCGGCAACATGTTCTCGGGCGAGCTGTACTACGACTGGTACAACAACTCGCTGCAGTCGTCGAACATTCCTGACGCGGTCATCGCCCGCGGCATCCGCAAGGGCAGCAACGAAATCAGCACCTACTACGACCGCGCCATCAACATGGGCGGACCGGTTGTGAAGGACAAGCTGTGGTGGTTCGGCACCTACCGCGAGCAGTTCAACGCGGTGGCGCAGCCGAACTTCTCGGGTGCGCTGGCGTCGCTGACGTCGGACACCAAGCTGTGGAACCCCATCGGGAAGCTCACCTACCAGGTGAACCCGAAGAACAAGATCATCGGCTACTACCAGTGGGGCCAGAAGGTGATGCCGAACCGCCTCCCCTACGGCACCTACATCTACACCGACGCGCAGCAGACCAACCGGCAGGACTCGGGCAGCTGGGTGTACAAGGGCGAGTGGAACTCGACCATCAACGACAAGCTCTACGTCGAAGCCCGCTACGGCGAATTCGGCTACTACTTCCCGCTGTCGGCCAACGGCAGCGCCGGTTACCACTGGCGCGATGCCGGTATCGGCGTCGTTGAAGGCACACACCAGCAGTGGCAGCTTGACCGCCAGCGCAAGCAGATCACCGGCGCGGCCACCTACTTCCTCGACACGGCGAACGCCGGCACGCACACTTTCAAGTTCGGTGGCGAGCAGCTGTTCGAGACGGGCTGGGAAGGGTACACCGAGCGCTTCGGTGGCAACCGCGACCTCGTCTACAACAACGGCGTGAGCAACCAGGTGACATTCGCCTTCCCGACGGCCACCAAGGTGAACGCGCTTGATGCGCGCGACGAGCTGTTCTCGATTTCGAAGCTCAACGTGACCGGCGTGTTCTTCACGGACACCTGGAACGTTGGCCGCCTGACGATGAACCTCGGCGCCCGCTGGGACCGCTACAGCGGCTTCCTGCCCGAGCAGCAGCAGCTCGGCGGCACCAACGGCCCTGTCACGATCCCGGCGCAGACCTTCGCCGCGGACGACCTCTACACCTGGAACGGCTTCGCGCCCCGCATCGGCGCGACGTATGACTTCTCGGGCACCGGTCGCTCGGTCCTGAAGGCCAACTACGGCCTCTTCTGGCACAACCCCGGTGTGGGCCTCGGCGGCAACGCCAACCCCAACCAGGCGTCGAAGACCATCACCTACCAGTGGAACGACACCAATGGCAACAAGCGGTTCGACCTCGGCGAGCAGGGCAACGTCCTGTCGAACGCCCTGGCCGGTGCCGTGGTGTTTGACCGCGAGATCAAGCAGCCGTTCACCCACGAAGCCAGCCTGTTCTTCGAGCAGCAGCTGACGGATGTGCTGGGTATCCGTGCCGGCTACGTTTACAAGACCGAAGAGCAGCTGTGGGGCCAGTGGCAGCAGCGCCGTCCGGCGTCGGCCTACACCGTGCCGTTCACCTGGCGCGGAGCCGGCCTCGACGGTGTGCTGAACAACGCCGACGACGACATCCTGAACCTGCTCGGCATGCCGTCGGCTCAGGCTGCGAACTTCCCCGTCACCTCCGTGGTGTCGAATATCCCAGACCGCCAGTCGCGCTACGACACGGCCGAGTTCTCGTTCAACAAGCGCTATGGCAACAAGTGGTCCGCTCAGGGCGGTGCAGCCTACACGTGGCTGAACGACTTCCCGGAGGGCGTGACCGCCAGCAGCAACCAGCACCCGAACCTCCCCGGTCAGGCGAAGCGCTCGTTCTGGAGCGTGAAGCTGACGGGTAGCTACGATGCGCCGTTCGGCATCCGCATCTCGCCGGTCATGCGTCATCAGGCGGGTTCGAACTTCGCCCGACAAATCGCGGTGCCGTCGACCGCCGGCAATGCCTTCGGTCTGGTGATCCCGGGTCTGACCTACTACGCGGATGCCGCGAACGCCAACCGCCAGGACAACATCTGGGTGTATGACGTGCGCTTCGACCGCACCTTCAACATGGGCAGCCGTATCAAGCTCCGCGGCTTCCTCGACTTCTTCAACATCACCAACAGCAGCGCGGCCGAAACCATCACGGTGACGACCGGCGTCAACTACCTGCGTCCGGCGAACATCCTCGGACCGCGCACCATCCGCCTGGGTGGCCGCATCCTCTGGTAAACACCTCGTCAGGTGTCCTGTGATCGCCCGTTCGGGCGGTCACAGGGCCGGACACCCCGCCACACGGGTTGCAGCCCATGCGACCCCGGCACACACCGGTCCACAGTCGTGGGCCACTGCAGCGGGAGGCCATCTCCTCGGCCTCCCGCTCTTTTTTTGTCATCCTGACCAATCAGCTGTAGCATTCCGAGCGTGCCGAGCATGTGCCGCGCCCCGACTCGCAGGTTGAATGCCGCACCAGAGGGCCACACGGCTCCTCAGGACCTCGCATCCCTTCCCGTGAGGTCTGGCTCCGTAGGTTCGACCGAACGTCTCGCCCCCGGAGGTCCTGCGACCCGTTGCCCCGGGCCTCCAGATGTCGTGGTCGAATACCGGCGGCTGCGGCCCGACCGCCACGTCTGGCTCTTGCGCGAG
>JBIIDF010000074.1:0-10688 GCA_044238535.1 Vicinamibacterales bacterium | reverse complement strand
CCTGCTCGAGTGGGTGCACGAACGCCGCCTGCGACGGAAGAAATAGGATGAGACGCCCATGACCACGCGACTGTTCACCCTGCTTGCCCTCGGACTCACGCTGATGGTGCCGCCGGCCGCCGCCGCGCAGCCCGCCTCCGACCTGGTCGATGTCGAAGTCGAGCCCATCACCTGCTGGTGGCGCAGCAGCACGTCGGCCGTGCGCTCGGGCGAACAGTTCATGCTTACGCTCACCTGCCAGGTGGTCGATGCCGAGAAGGGTCGCGTCGTGCCCGACCTCTCGAAGCTCGCCCCGGCCGTCGTCGAACTGCAGCCGTTCGAGGTGATTGGCGGACGGCAGGCCCCCGACATGCGCGTGCCCGGGTCGCGGTTCTTCCAGTATGAATACGAGCTGCGCCTCATCAACGAAGGCGCCTTCGGGGCCGATGTCGACGTGCCCGAGCTCAAGATTGGCTACCGCATCGAGAGCCAGGTGGCCAGCGGCAACACCGTGCAGGGCCGCGACCTCACCTATAATCTGCGGCCCATTTCTATCCGCCTGCTGTCCATCGTGCCCGAAGACACGATGGACATCCGCGAAGCCCCCGCAGCCGCCTTCCTCGCGGTCGAAGCCCGCGAGGCCCGTGCCGCCAACCTGCGTCTGTTCGGCACCGTGCTGATGGGGCTGGCCGGGGTCGTCCTGCTGGTGATGCTTGTCAACCTCGCCCGGCGCCGCGTGGCGAAGACCGTGGCCACGACCTGGCAGGTCACGCCGTATGCCGTCGCCTCGGCCGTCCGGCGTGAACTGAACGCCGTGAAGACCGACAGCCGCGGCGGATGGGATGCCGCACTCGTCGGCCGGGCCCTCTCGGCCGCGCGCCTCGCCACATCGCTCGTGATCGGTGGCGCCATCGGTCAGGTGAAGGCCGCCGGAACCGACACCACGCCGCTCGAGGGCCAGCTGCTCGTCAAGGGTCCGCTCGGCCGCGGCGGGGCCCTCGTGTCGGCCGGCGTCACGCCGCGCACCCTGCAGGATGCCGTGCTCAACGACACCATCACCACCTTCACCCGGGCGCGCTACGCGCGCACCGAGGCCTTCGACGAGATCGCCCTCAACGCCGCACTCGAACAGGTGATGACCACTGCCCGCCGGGCGTCGGTGCAGCACTCGTTCCTCGGTCAGCTCTGGTCGCGGTTGGCCCGTGCCTGAGACCCTGGCGTCCCTCGTCTCGCTGCTGGAGGCCACCTGGGCCGACTGGCAGACGATTCGCCTCGACGAACTGTCGTTCGCGCAGGCGGGCACGGCCGAGCGCGCCATCATCGCGCTGGGCGGCGTCGCCCTGGCCGCGCTGGTCGCGCGCCTGCTGCTGCGGCCCTCGCCCGGGCGCGGGCACGTCGCCCTGCCCTCGCTCGTCGGCGTGCGCGCCGCCTCGCCGCTGGCCCTCACCCGCCACGGCGCGCTGCTGCTGGCCCTGGCCGGCATTCCGTTCTTCATCCTGGCGCTGGCCGACCCGCGCACGGCCGTCACACGCGAAGAGGTGACCTATCCCGGTCGCCGCATCAGCCTGATGATCGATGCCTCGTCCAGCATGCTGACGGCGCTGCCCGGCAACCGGTTCGCCGTCGGCGCGCCGAACAATGCGGCCTTCTTCACCACCGTCGGGGCCGCACGCTACTTCATCGAGCGCCGCATGAAGGGCAAGTACCGCGACCTCATGTCGCTCATCGAGTTCGGCGACGATGCGTATGTCATTACGCCGTTTACGACGGATTATCAGAACATTCTGCTGAGCACGTCGCTTATTGGCGACTGGCAGGAATTCATGGCCTTCCCCGACCAGGGCACGGTCATCACGCGCGCGGTGTCGCAGAGCGTGGCGCTCTTCGAGACGTTCAAGTTCCTCGATGCCTCGGGCAATCTCATGGTGGTCTTCACCGACGGCGCCGACGCCGAGGTGCTCGAGAACGGCAAGACGGCGTCCGACGTGGTCGAAGACGCGCGACGCGCGAAGATTCCCATCTACTTCATCAAGGTCGCCCGCGAAACACCCGGGCGCGCGCAGATTGGGGACGACATCTGGCGCGCGGCCGTGCAGCGCACCGGGGGCAAGTTCTATTCCGGCGCTGACGAGGCATCGATCGAGCAGGCCCTGCGCGACATCGACAAGGCCTCGGCCGGCACCATCGAGTTCAAGAACTACAGCACCGAGCGTCCGCGCTTCTCGCCCTTTGCGATGGCGGCGGCGGCGTGCTGGGCTGGCGCCCTGGTACTGCGCCTGACCCTCGGCATTTTCAGTGTGTTTCCCTGACAGGAGCAACCATGCGTACAGTCATCGGCTATCTCATCGTCTCTGCGGTCCTTGTGGGCGCCGGTCTGGGCCTGTGGCAGACCAGTGACCTCGAAAAGCGGGTCGCGGCGGCCGAGCGCGATCTGGTGACGCTGCGGTATCAGGAGGCCGGGGCCACCCCCATCGAGGCGCCGTCGGCCTGGGCCAAGTATCTGCCCGGGGCCGAGGCCTCGGTGGAGGCGGCCACCGAACTGCAGACCACCTCGAAGTACTGGAACGGCGACTACGGCGATGTCGCGGCCGACCCGAAGGCGAAGCTGCTGGCCGCCAACGCGGCCTATCGCGCGCTTCGTAAAGAAGGCGGCAACTGGCAGGCCGTCGTCGGACGCATGGACGGCGTGGTGAAGGCCTATGCCGATGTGCTGCGCGACGACCCGTCGAATGCCGAGGCCGCATTCAACTTCGAATATGTGACGCGCCTGCGCGCCGTGGTGGCCGCGCGCCGCCAGAACCTCGCTCCGCAGGATGCCAAGGCGTCCGGCAACACCATTCACGGGGGCATCGGCGAGATTCCGGTCGAAGGTGAAACCAAGCAGTTCAAGATGATTGTGCCCATGCGCCCCGACGAGCGGCAGGAGGCCGAGAAGGCCGGCAAGGGCGCGGTGCGTCAGCGCAAGGGATAAATGCCGCAGATTCTGTTCGGTTCGCCGCAATACCTTCCGCTGCTGGCCATTCCCGGGTTGCTGCTGCTGCTCTGGCTGCGCCAGTTGTGGCTGCGGCGGCGTGATGTGGCCGCGCTCAGGCGGCAGCGCCTGCTGCCGGTGAAGCAGCGCATGCCCTTTGCGGGCGAGCTGCTCTTCTGGCTGTGCCTCATCGGGGCGCTGGCCCTGACGCTGCTGGCGCTGGCCCGGCCGCAGACTACGGCGGCCATGATCCGCACCGCGGGCGTCGACTTCATCGTGCTGCAGGACGGCTCGGCCTCGATGCACGTGAAGGACGTGGACGGGCGCGCCGGCAACCGCTGGACGCGGTCGGCGCGGTTCCTGCGCGTGCTCGGCGAGTCGATGCGGTGGGAAGACGACCGCATGTCGATGGCGCTGTTTGCCTCGATTGCGGCGCCGCAGGTGCGCCTCACGAAAGACCCGAATACGTATTTCTTCTTCCTCGACCATCTGGAAGACGGACCGCCCTTCCGGCTGGAAGACGACTCGACGTGGGACACCAACATCGAGCGCGGCCTCTACTGGGGGCTGCGGCTGCTCGACAAGGACGAGGAACTGCAGGGCAAGTCGGCCAACGCGAAGGCGTTCATCCTGGTGTCGGATGGCCAGGCCTGGAGCGGTGAAGTGGCAAAGTCGGTGGCGCTCATTCAGGAGCGCGGCATTCCGCTGCATGTGGTCGGCGTCGGCACGACGGCCGGCGGCACCATTCCCGACCCGAAGCGCGACCCGGCGCAGCCCCCGCTGCGCTCGGTGCTCGACCGCAACTCGCTGTCGACGATCGCGACGGCCGGGGGCGGACGCTACTTCGAACTCGACCGCGAGCCCGACCGCGACATTGCCAACGCCATCATCGACCTCACGCGGCGGCGCGCCGACGGACAGGGCGTGCAGCAGGGCATGGACGACCGCTACCGCGAGTTCCTGATGCTGGCTGCCGGCGTGCTTGTGCTGGGCCTGCTGTTCCTGCGCGAACGCACGGCGCTGGCCCTGTCACTGGCCACGGCGGGGGGCCTGCTGGTGATGGCGACGCGGTTGTTCTGAGGCGGCGCGTGAGGGCTCGCCCTGGCTCCCTCTGCCGCGTGCTACAGTAGTGCTGAGCACTACCAATGAGCGACCGTACGATTTCGGCAGCTGAGGCCAACCGGCACTTCTCCCTGATGCTGCGCGAAGTGGCGTCGGGGCATGCCTATACAGTGGTCTCGCGAGGGCGCCCCGTCGCGCGGGTGCTGCCCATTGCCCCCGAAGAGTCGGTCCGCGAGACGGCCCGGCACCGGCTGCTGGCGCGGCTCGATGCGCAGCCCGTCAGTGACACGCCCCGGACCTGGACCCGGGACGAGTTGTACGACTGATGGTCCGCATCGCTCTCGATACCAGCGTCCTGGTCTACGCCGAGGGCTGCGGTGACGCGGTGCGATGCCACCGCGCCCGGGAAATTGTCGGCGCGCTTCCCGTGTCGGCACTCGTCATACCCGTACAGTGCCTTGGTGAACTGCACCGGGTGCTCACCGGGAAGATGGGACGGACGCCGCGCAGTGCACAGCAGGCCATCCTCGACTGGACCCAGAGTGCCCTCACCGCTGACACCACGCACACGGCCATGATGGCCGCCACGCACCTGGCCTGCGAACACTCGGTGTCGTGGTGGGACGCAGTCATCCTCGCCGTCAGCGCCGAGGCCCGGTGCCGGGCGTTGCTCTCGGAAGACTTTCACCACGGGTTCCGCTGGCAGGGCACGGTGGTGCTCAATCCCTTTCGGGACGAGACAGACGAGTCGCTGTTGACCCTGCTGCAGGGCTAGCGAACCGGCCGGCCTGCTCGTCCTCGGCGTGCTCTGCCTGCGCGAACGCACGGCGCTGGCCCTGTCACTGGCCACGGCCGGGGGCCTGCTGGTGATGGCGACGCGGTTGTTCTGAGGCGGCGCGTCCCTCCGTCCCCCTTCCCCCTACCAGGGCCCACCTCCCCTCCGCCCCAATTGCGGCTACAATCCGCCTCTGGAGGTTTTCTGATGGCCACGCACGTATCACGCCGGAATTTCATGGGAGGAGTCGCCGCCACGGTCGGCTACCTCAGCACCCGCCCGTCAGCCGAACTGTGGGCACAGGGAGGGCCGGCCGCCGTCGCCGCCCAGCGCGCCCGCGGGCCGATGACGCCCGAGATGTACGACCGCCTGGCCAAGATCGCCAACAACGAGAACAACTGGGGTCCGCCCGAGTCGGTCATGAAGGCCATGAACGCCGCCTGGAAGTATGTCGGCCGCTACGGCTATCCCGACGGCAACATCGTCGAGGCCATCGCCGAACACCACGGCGTCAAGCCCGAGAACGTCCTGCTCGGCGCCGGGTCGGGTGAGATTCTCGACGTGGTCGGCACCACCTACCTGCTCGGCGGCAAGAAGGTGCTGGGCTGCGACCCGTCCTACGGCTCGGTCTACCAGCACGCCACGGCCATCAAGGCCGAGGCGATCAAGGTGGCCCTCAAGCCCGACTACACCCAGAACATCAGCCAGATGATCGAGATGGCCAACAAGCACGCCGCCGACATCGGTCTCTTCTATTTGTGCAACCCCAACAACCCCACGGGCGTGGTGGTGCCGAAACAGGAAGTGGAAGCGGTGGTCCGGAACATTCCGAAGGACATGCCGATTCTCATCGACGAGGCGTATCACCACTTCGTCGACGACCCGAACTACGAGGAGTCGATCAAGTACGTCCTCGAAGGCCGGCCCGTCGTCGTGGCCCGCACGTTCTCGAAGATCGCCGGCCTGGCCGCGATGCGCCTCGGCTATGCCGTGGCCCCGGCCCCGATCATCGCGAAGATGCGCCCCTTCTCGATGGGCTCGATCAACGCCCTCGTCAAGCACGGCGGCGTCGCGTCCCTCAAGGACACCCAGGCGCAGGCCGAGGTGAAAGCCAAGGTGAAGGCGCTGCGCACGAAGTGCTCGGATGACCTGCGGGCCCACGGCTACAACGTCATTCCGTCGCAGACCAACTTCTTCATGGTGCACCTCGGCGGACGCCAGGTGCAGCCCGTGATTGAAGAGTTCCGCACGCGCGAGATTCTCGTCGGGCGCCCGTTCCCCCCGATGACCGATCACCTGCGCGTCTCGATCGGCACGGCCGACGAGATGGACCGCTTCATGAAGGCCTTCAAGGAGATCTTCCCGAAGCGCGACCGGCAGACCAACGCCGCCGGCGCCTGAGCCCGACCGATGAGGGGGCGACCGTCGGGTCGCCTCCTCGTCGTCCCCTTCCGCCTAGCCGCGGCGTTCGGCCGCACCCTCTCCCGCGGCCAGCAGGCCAATCGCACAGCACAGCATCAGGCGCAGGGCGTGAATGTAGGTGACTTCCTGCACCATGCCGTACAGCATGATGGCCAGCAGCGAGCCGCCCGAGGCGAACGCCACAAGGCGGCCGGCATACGACGTGGTCTCGTGCGTCGCCGTCCGCAGCATGGCCCGAAGTCCCAGGCCGCACATCGCCAGCAGCGCCAGCAGTCCCGCCAGGCCCGTCCCCACCAGCGTCTGCAGATAGAGGTTGTGGGCACTGTTCGGCATCGGCACCCGCGGACGACGGCCGTGGAGGACGCCGTCAGGTGCGGCCACCATCACACGATGCTGGTGGGCAAAGCCGTCAACGCCACCGCCCAGCAGCGGATGCACCTTCCACAGATCCCAGGCCACCGGCCAGTACCGCTCGCGGCCGCCCAGCAGGTCGACGCCCTGCAGTCGACTGACATACGACGCCAGCGACAGGCGGTCGCCCAGCACGTGCGGCAGGCCATCGCGGTCGTCAGGCGGGGGCACCAGCGTGCGCACCGCCACCACAGCCAGCACCACGACCGTCGCGGTCGTCGCCAGCACTCGCAGCGCTCGCCTGCACACGACGCGCGCCGCCTCCGCCGTATCGACGGGCGCGGAACGCAGCACCACCAGCAGGCACGCCACCGACCACGCCCCCACCGCCCAGCCGCCGCGCTGGAAGGCGAAGAGCAGGCAGATCAGCGTGGCACCCGACAACGCCACCAGCACCCTCCGTGCCATGGGCACTGACAGCCCGCGCATCAGCACCACCGAATAGGGCAGCGCATACACGACATACTGCGAGAACCAGCCGCGATTACCGGTCACCGACTGAATCGACCCCGGCGCCCAGTGCACCAGCACGTAGCCACGCAGCCACTCGAGGTCGACCCCCGTGGCTTCGACCAGCCCGAGCAGCACCGTGACACTCAGGCCCACCACCTGCGCCAGGGCCACCTGCACACCGGCCTCAGGCGACTGACGCACCTCACGCCACACCATCCACGCGAGGACCCCGGCCTGCAGCGTCATCACCGCCGCCACGGTCGAGAAATGCGGCAGGTCATCCGGAGCCGCCCACCATGCGAGGGCGACATCGCCCCAGGTCCGACCGGGCTCCGCGCCATGAAAGGTCTCTGCGAGCGCCAGCATCGACGTCCACGGCAGATTCAGCAGACTGAGCACTGCCGCCACGACCCAGAGGCCCGTAGCCCACAGCAGGGCCGGCCAGGGGGCGCCGGGGGACGGCTGACGCCGATGATCGAGGGTGAGGCGAACGAGATAGGCGACTTGCAGGCACGCCACCACCGCCACCAGCAGCATCGTGCGGGGGCCCGACGGATGATGCACGGCCCACGGCAGCGCCGCCAGCACGAGCAGGACGCCGGCCAGACGATGCCACCACGTGGCCACCATCACCAGCACCGATGCCACCACCCCGAACGTCAGCACGCTCGCATTATAGGAGGTGCCCCTGTCACGCGGAGGCCGCACAGGCGCCCGATGGGACACACGGGGGCACAACGGCGGCACGCCGCGCGGGGCCTCACACGCGAACCCTTGTATAGTGGTTTCGATGCGTCGAGTACTGAGCAGCGTCCTGCTGTGCGCCCTCCTCACCGCCTGCACGACGGGACCAGCCGTCAAGGACTACGCGGCGGGCATCGAAGAGGGCCGCGCCTTCAAGAACGACAGCTTTGCCACGTCAGCCGATTCCCCCGTGCCTGCCGACAAGAAGGGCACCCTGCTGCCGCTGGCCTACTATCCGGTGGACGAGTCGTTCAATCCCCCCGCCACGCTCGACCCGTCGGCCCAGCGCACACGGCTGCGCATCCCGACGTCCACCGGGCAGCTGCGCGACTACGAACGCGTCGGCACATTGCGCTTCACGCTGAAGGGACAGCCTCTGCAGCTCACCGCCTTCAGCGAAGTCGGTCAGCCGGTGTCGCGCCTCTTCATCCCGTTTGCCGACGCCACATCCGGCACCGACACCTATGCGGCCGGCCGGTATCTCGAACTCGACCCCACCGCCACTGGCATCTACGCGGTCGATTTCAACACGGCCTACCATCCGTTCTGCTACTACAACGCCGAATACGACTGCCCGTTCCCCCCGGCAGAAAACCGGCTCGAGATGGCCATCACCGCCGGCGAAAAGCTGCCGGCGCCCCGGTAAGGCTCGTGCGCGCCCTGCAGGCCATCATCTTCGACTTCGACGGAGTCATCGCCGACAGCGAGCAGCTCCATCTCAAGGCGTTTCAGGCCACGCTCGACCCGCGCGGCCTCCCGCTCTCACGCGACGACTACTACGCGCACTACCTCGGCTTCGATGATGGCGGGGTGTTCCGACAGGTCATGACCGACCGCGGCCTGCCTGCGCCCACCGGGGCCGACCTCGCCGCCCTCATCGACGAGAAGAGCGCGGCCTACGACGCACTCGCGGCCGCCGGTGAAATGCTCTACCCCGGTGCAGCCGAGTTTCTGCGGGCAGCAGCGCAGGCGGTGCCGGTGGCCATCGCCAGCGGCGCGCACACCTCGGAAATCGACGATGTCCTCACGCGCGCGGGCCTGCGGTCGCTCTTCCCCATCATCGTGGGGGCCGACCAGACCAGTCGCAGCAAGCCTGACCCGGAACCCTACCGCACGGCTGTGGAGCGCCTCGCGGCCCACTGCGGACACACCATTGAGCCGTGGCGCACCGTGGCCATCGAAGACTCGCACTGGGGCCTCACGTCGGCGCGTGGCGCCGACCTCAGGCTGGTGGCCGTGGCGACCACCTATCCGGCCCACGAACTGCGACCCCACGCAGAACTCGTCGCCACCGATCTGGCAGCGCTGACGCTCGACATGCTCGACGATCTGGTGGCGGACTGAGATGCCCGCGGTGCGCACACTGGCCGAACAGGTCGCGGCAGCCGCCGACCGTCCGGGGCCCGATCTGGCCGTACCCGCCCTGCTCATTTCCCGCATCGAGTATCCGGCCCTCGACACCGGGCGCTATCTGGATCAGCTCGACACGCTGGGGACCGAGGCCGCCGTGGCCATTCAGTCGCGGGAAGGGCACGATGCGCCGCTGGCGCTGCGGCTCGACATTTTCCACCAGTGGTTCTTCACCACGCAGGGCTTCGCGGGCAACACCGGCTTCTACGACGACCCGCGCAACAGCTGCCTCAATCAGGTCATCGATCGCCGCCTGGGCATTCCGCTGACCCTGGCCGTGGTCTACATGGAAATCGCGCGCCGCGCCGGCCTGCGCACCGAAGGCATCAACTTCCCGGGACATTTTCTGGTGCGCGTTCTGCACGACCTCCACACCGACGACCAGGACGAAGGCTTCGTCGTCGATGTGTTCCACAAGGGCGCCATTCTCGCCGAGAACGACTGCCGTGCGCTGCTGCTGCAGCAGATGGGGGACGAGGCCGTGTGGCAGCCCTCGGTGATGGCCCGGGCCACGCGGCGGCAGGTGGTGATGCGGATGCTGCTGAACCTCAAGCGGCTCTACGTGCGGATGCGATCATTCCCGCAGGCGCGCGAAATTTCCGACATGCTGCTGGCCCTGGCGCCCCTCTCGATGTCCGAACTGCGCGACCGCGGACTGCTGTCGTACCACATGAACGACGTCGGTCGGGCCCTGTACGATCTCGAGGCCTATCTGAAAATGGCGCGCCTCACCGACCAGGACGACGACGACCGCAAGGAGTCGGCCCAGATCTGGGAACACGTCAAGACGCTGCGCCGACGGCAGGCGCAGCTCAACTAGCGTCCGACGCCCGCAATTTCGCTGTAGAGCCAGGCCGACGCCACGATGCCGCCGTGGAAGTTGCCCAGGTCGAGCTTCTCGTCGGGCGCGTGCGCATTCTCGTCGGGCAGCCCTACCCCGAACAGCACGCACGGCACGCCCAGCTCCTGCTGGAAGGTCGAGACCACGGGAATCGAACCGCCTTCACGGTTGAACACGGGGGGCTGCCCGAAGCCGGCGCGGATGGCGCGGCCGGCCGCCTGCACATACGGATTATCGAAGTCGGTCATCCACGGCTTGCCGCCGTGCATTTTCGTCAGCGTGACCTCGACGGTCTTCGGGGCGGTCTTGTCGAGCCACTCGGCAAACAGCGTGGCGATTTTTTCGGGATCCTGATTGGGCACCAGCCGCATGCTCACCTTGGCCATAGCCACGGCGGGAATCACCGTCTTGGCCCCTTCCCCGGTGAAGCCCGACAGCAACCCGTTCACCTCGAACGTGGGACGGCCCCAGACGCGCTCGAGTGTCGTGTAACCCGTTTCGCCGAACAGTTTCGGCGCGCCCAAGTCCTGGCGGTACTTCTTCTCGTTGAACGGCAGCCGCGCGAACTCGGACCGCTCTTCCGGGCGCAGTTCGAGGACATCGTCATAGAACCCGTCGAT
>JBIIDF010000073.1:0-10697 GCA_044238535.1 Vicinamibacterales bacterium | reverse complement strand
GATCAGCCAGGGGGCGTTGTCGTCGGTGGTGCCGCTCGAACCCGCCAGCATGCCAGGCCGTGTCGTGGTGCAGTGGGATAAGGAAGACTGCGCCGACATGGGCATCATCAAGGTCGACCTGCTGGGACTGGGCATGATGGCGGCCCTGCAGGATGCCATCCGGCTGATCAATGGTCCCGGGCGTCAGCCTCCGCGCATCGATCTGGCGCATCTGCCGCCCGATGATCCGGCCGTATACGCCATGCTGCAGGCCGCTGATACCGTGGGCATTTTCCAGGTCGAATCACGGGCGCAGATGGCGACGCTGCCACGACTGAAGCCTGCCACGTTCTACGACCTGGTGGTCGAGATTGCGCTCATTCGTCCCGGCCCCATTGTCGGGCAGATGGTGCATCCCTATCTCAACCGCAGGGCGGGACGTGAGTCGGTCACGTACGACCATCCGCTGCTCGAGCCGATTCTCAAGCGGACCCTCGGCGTGCCGCTCTTTCAGGAGCAGTTGCTGCGCATGGCCATGGCGGTGGCCGGATTTACCGGGGGCCAGGCCGAGGAATTGCGGCGGGCCATGGGTTTCAAGCGGTCAGAGCAGCGGATGCAGCAGATGGAGCGGCTGCTGCGCGACGGCATGGCCCGTCACGGCATCACGGGTGAGGTCGCCGATCGCATTGTGCTGTCGATTACGTCGTTTGCGCTCTACGGCTTTCCCGAGTCGCATGCCGCCAGTTTCGCGCTGCTGGTCTATGCCAGTGCCTATCTCAAGGCGCACTATCCGGCGGCGTTCTACACGGCCCTGCTCAATAACCAGCCCATGGGGTTCTACCATCCGTCGACGCTGGTCAAGGATGCGCAGCGGCGCGGTGTGCGGTTTGCATCGATTGATGTGCAGGTCTCGCAGTGGGCCTGTCACGTGGAACCGGACGGTACGATTCGGCTCGGTCTGTCCTACGTGCAGGGGTTGCGCGCCGAGGCGGGACAGGCCATCAGCCGTGTACCCGCGCGCGGCACACCCGTAACGACGGGCAACCCGCCGGGCGCACCCGCGGCCTGTCCCAAGTGCGGCTGTGACGATGCGTCGATGCTGGAGGGGGGGTTCTGCAACGTGTGCTCGCATCAGTGGACGGTCGCGGCACCGCTGCCGCAACGGTTCCGGTCCATCGATGAACTGGTGCGTGTCGCGGGGCTGCGCCGTGACGAGGTCGAGGTGCTGGCAGCCATTGGCGCCCTCAACAGCCTTGGTGGCGATCGACGGTCGGCGCTGTGGCAGGCGGCACAGGCCGTGCGGCCCAGCGGCGAACTGTTCATCGAGGCTGAAGAAGCCACGGTCGAACACGAGCCCGCTCCGCTGGTACCGATGACCGACCTCGATCGCCTTGTGGCCGATTACGACGGGACCAGTCTCACGCTGGGCGCGCATCCGATGCGCTGGCACCGCGAGGCGCTGGCGATGCGCGGCGTCATGCGGGCCACCGACCTGCCTCAGGCCCGCCCCGGCCGCCGTGTGCGCACGGCCGGCATGGTCATTACCAGGCAGCGGCCTGTCACCGCGAAGGGCTTTGTCTTTCTCACGCTGGAAGACGAAACCGGATTGGCCAATGTCATCATCCGGCCGGGGCTCTACGACACCGCACAGCAGGTGGCGATGACGGCATCGTGTCTGTTGGTGGAAGGCGTCCTGCAGCAGCAGGAAGGTGTCACCTCGGTGCGGGCCGAGCGTCTCGTCGCCCTCGATCAACAGGCGGTGCCGGTCGACATCATGGCGCGGAACTTTCACTGAAGATCTGCGCGCGGGCCCAGGTCGCGGCGTCGGCTGGTGACTCGGCCCAGGCAGGCGGCGAGGCGCCGCCCCTGGTGCACACACGCCGCCCACCTCGTCTGCGCCGTACGCAGCAAGGCCCGGAGCCAGCCGTATCGCCGACCCCGGGCCTCCATGCCGCATCGCGTGCGGCCAGCAGGGCCGCGCCTGCTTACTTCACGGCCACGAACATGATCTCGATAAGCCCGTCCGGGACGACCAGTCCGGTGCCTACCGTAGCGCGCGTCGGGAAGTCCTTCGTGAAGATGGTCCGATAGGCGTCGTTCATCTGCGCGAACCGCGCGACATCAGTCACATAGACCGTGCCGTCGACGACATCGGCCCACGCGAACCCGGCGG
This sequence comes from Vicinamibacterales bacterium, assembly GCA_044238535.1. Lineage (GTDB taxonomy): Bacteria > Acidobacteriota > Vicinamibacteria > Vicinamibacterales > UBA2999 > VFZN01. The sequence goes on along the minus strand of JBIIDF010000073.1, from coordinate 8,545 downwards.
CCTTCAAGGTGCGCTCGATGCGTGCCAGCGTTTCGCGCGTCTGTGCGCCCATGTCGCCCTGATTCTGCGGCGTGTTGCCGAGCAGGCCCGACAGATAAAGGCGATTGCCCACCTTGATGGCGCTGCTCAGCGTCGGACTGGGCTTGCCGGGGGTGCCGTCGGCGGCCGGGGTGGTGATGGCCTGGCGCTCACCGCGGACGGCTGTCATGGTCATCTCCACCCGGTAGGTCGGTCCGGGCAGGCCCGACAGCACCGTGACCCGCGCCGGCGGATCCTTGGGGAAGTTGGGCACATAGTTGCGGTTCATGTCCTGGAACGTCGCGCCGTCGGTCAGATACACGCGCGTCGTGACCACATGCTCGAACCCGAAACCGGCGGCTTTCAGCAGCGCCCCGACCGTCGACATCACCGCGCGTGTCTGCGCGGCCGTGTCACCCTCGATGGGCTGGTTCGTCGTGGTGTCGCGCGACACGAGGCCCGACATGAACAGCGTGTTGCCCGTGCGAATGGCGTAGCTGTACGGATTGGCTGTGGACCAGCCTTGGGGATGAATCACGACACGTTCGCCGCCTGTGGGCACGGCGACGACCGAGATCTCGATAAGGGCCGATGCATTGACCAGCTTGGTGATCACGGTCGTGCGCGTCGGCGCATCCTTGGGCCACACCGTGCGCCACACCTCGGTCATCGGGGCGGCGTTCGCGCCGTCTGTCAGATACACGGTGGCCGACACGACATTCGACAGCGACGAACCCGACCGGGTCAGAATCTGACCGATCTGATCGAGCACGGCCTGGGTCTGCACCTTGATGTCACCCTTGTCTGCCAGTGTGCCCGCGACATAAATGAGTCCGTCGGACTTCACCGCCAGACTGAACGGCAGGGTGCCGCCGCCCGGAACCGTGACCTGGCGGCTCTGCGCCGATGCCAGTCCTCCGCTCAGTCCGATCGCCATCATCAACATGAACAGCGTGCCTTTCACAAGTGCCTCCTCGCCGGTGACCTGCTCACCAGATGGCGCGATGTTACACTGAACCACGAACGCATGCCCTCTGCTGCCTCCCGACCTGCTGCCCGTCCCCGCGCTACCTCCCGGCCATCGTCCACCGTGCTCGTACCCAACGCGTTTCCGACGACGATTCGCGGGCCGAAGGCGGAAGACCCGCCCATCGCACTGCGCAAGCCCTTGCCGAAGATCCAGCGACGGCGGTCGAAGCTGCATGGCTGGGGCGTGTTTGCGATGGAGCGCATTACGAAGAACACGCGCATCATCAACTACGCCGGGCAGCTCATCACGCAGAAGGAAAGCGGCGTTCGCGAAGATCGCTACCTGAGCAAGGGCTGCATCTGGGTCTTCCGTGTCAACCGGAAGTGGAGCCGCGACGCCAACGCTGGTGGCAACGTGGCACGGTTCATCAACCATTCGTGTGTGCACAACTGCTACGTGCAAGTCATCGGTCGCACCATCTGGGTGCGTGCCGCCCGCACCATCGAGCCTGGTGAGGAACTGACCTACGACTACAACACGGAAGGCGACAAGACCATCGCGTGCCGGTGTCGTCCCAACTGCAAGACGCGACTCTGACGCCGACGTGGCGACCGGGGCTGCTCGTGGCCCTCGCCGTCATCGGCAGCCTGCTGCATGACCCAGAGCTGCGGCCGGTCGCGGCGCAGACCGCTCGCCCTCCCCTCGACCCTCGCGTCGCCCTCTCACTCGTCGCCCTCGACGGGTCGCAGGCCCCTGTGGGGCAGCGCCACGACCTGCTCGAGACCCCCACCCTGCCAGGCTCGGTCATGAAGGCCTTCACGCTCGTGGCGGCCCTCGAGCAGAAGGTCGTGACGCCGACGACCGGCGCAATCTGCCGGCGTCAGGTCACGGTGGACGGTGTGCGTTATACCTGCGCCCATCCTGACCTCAAACGGGCCATGACGCCGGCCGAGGCGCTGGCGCATTCGTGCAACGATGTGTTCGTGTCGCTGGCGCGCCGTGTCTCGCGCGCCGAGGTCAACCGCGTGCGGGTGGCGGCCGGGCTTCCCCCACTCGCGGCCACTACACCGCTGGCGGCCGCGCTGGTCGGCCTCGATGGCCCGCGTGTGCCCCCGCGGGTGCTGGCCCAGGCCCTGGCACGGCTTGCCGCGGTCGGCCGTCAGCCCCCGGTGCCGATGCGTGACGACACCCGAGCCGCCTTGCGCGCGGGACTCAGCGGGGCCGCGACGTTCGGCACGGCTGCCGCATTCAGTCAGTACCGTGTGCCTGCGTGGGCCAAGACCGGGACCGCACCCATGCCTGGTGGTGGAGTCGCCGGTCTGGTGGTGGCGCTGTGGCCTGCGCCCGCGCCGACCCACAGCCTGGTGGCGCTTGGCCCCGGTGGCGCCGGTATCGACATGGCTGACGTCGCCGCCACATGGCTCGCCGCGTGGACGGGGACCGGGGCGACACCGACCATACCAGCAGCGTCGATTCGGGAGGGCGGGGCCGGCGGTGCGCCGCCCGCAGCGGTGGGCGCTCAGGACAGGTTCATCGCGCTGGGGCGCACGCTGCCCGATGGGCGTACTCGGATTGAATCGCTGGCGATGGACGACTACGTGGGCCAGGTACTCGCAGGCGAGGGCCAGCCTCGGGCCGCGCGCGGCGCGCAGGAGGCGCTGGCGATTACGGCGCGGACGTTTGCCGAGGCCAATCGCGGACGGCACCGCGCCGAGGGGTTTGATGTCTGCGATACGACGCACTGCCAGGTGGTGCGGGCGTCGACCTCGGTCACGCGGGCTGCCGCGCACGCGACCTCGGGTCAGGTGCTGATGGACCGCGGACGTGCCGCGCAGGTCTTCTATTCCGCCTCGTGCGGCGGCACGCCCGAGCGGGCGTCGCATGTCTGGCCGGGCGCGCCCGATCACGATCATCCGCATCGCGATGAGGCCCATGCAGGAGAACCGCCCTGGAGCAGCGACGTGCGTGCGGCTGACATCGAACGCGCGCTTCGCGCGACCGGACGGAAGGGACGACTGCGCACCCTCGCCGTTGCCGAGCGTCACGCCTCCGGACGCGTCGCGCGGCTCAGGGCCGACGGACTGGTGCCGGCCGAAATCTCCGGCAACGATTTCCGACTCGCCGTGGGGCGCATCGCGGGCTGGCAGTCGCTGAAGAGTACCGCCTTCGAGATTCGCCGCGCCGGCACGATATTCCGCTTCGTCGGTCGGGGCTTCGGCCACGGCGTCGGTCTGTGCGTCGTCGGTGCCGGGAACCGCGCGCAGGCCGGGGCATCGGCGACCGACATTCTCGCGTTCTATTTTCCGTCGCTCTCGGTCGGAGCCCTGCAGGGGAAGGCCTCGGACCCCGTCACGGCCCTCGTCCCCGTGGCCTCACGCGCCGAACCTCCCGCTCCTGCGACCACAGCACACGCGCGACCACGCACGCCCTCAGCCGATGCGGTCACGGATGTCCGCCTGTCCCTGCCGATCGAAGAGGAAGGCGAACGCGCGGAACTGCTGGCACTCGTGCGGAAGGCCCGCGCAGACATCGCGGCAGCCTCGGGTGTCACAGCACCACCCGTGCTGACCGTCACGGTGCACCCGTCAGTCGACGCGTTCGGCCGCGCCACGGGCCAGCCCTGGTGGGTCGGGGCCGCAACGCGGAGGCACGATATTGCGCTGCTGCCGCCGCGCCTGTTGCGCCAGCGGGGAGATCTCACGCGCACCATCCGACACGAAGTGGCGCATGCACTGCTCGATGCGCAGCTCACCGGGCGTCCGCTGTGGGTGCACGAAGGTCTCGCCATCTACTTCAGCAACGGTCACCTCTCGCGCGCGGGTTCGTCTGATCCGGCCGCATCCACGTCCGGCGCTCAGACCGCCCCGCCGGTGTCGTCGACGCGCGGCGCACGCCCGCGCTGTCCCACGGACGAGGAACTGCGGCGACCGGTATCGGCGGGCGCCCAGCGTGACGCGTACGCACGTGCGGAACGCTGCGTGGCGTCAGCACTGGCCCGTGGGGTGGTCTGGCAGGCAATCAGATAACCCGACGGATGTCGCTGGGGACGAGCCGCGCCACTCGTGCGATCATCAGCCGTGTCCCAGCCCCTGCTGCACCTGCACAATGCGACCGTCATGAAGGATGGCCGTGCCGTCCTCGACCGCCTCTCACTGACACTGCACGAGGGGGAGCACACGGCCCTGCTGGGCCCGAACGGGGCAGGCAAGTCGATGCTCATTTCGCTGCTGACGCAGCACGAGCGTGCCGTGCCCCATCCCGACGGCACACCCGCCGTGCAGGTCTTCGGCGCGTCGCGCTGGGATGTCACCACCCTCCGGGGGCAGCTCGGCATCGTGTCGGCCTCGCTGCATCAGCAGTTTGTCGCGGGGAACAGCGAAGGGCGCATGACCGGCCGTTCGGCCGTACTTTCGGCGTTCTTCGCCTCCCACGGCATTCTCCGGTACGGCCAGGTCACATCCGAGATGACCGATCGCACCACATGGGCGCTCGCGCGTACCGGTGCAGCGCACCTCGCCGAGCGTCACCTGCATCAGATGTCTGGCGGGGAAGTGCGGCGTGTGATGCTGGCCCGGGTCATCGTCACCGGCCCGCGCGTCCTCGTGCTCGACGAACCCACATCCGGGCTCGACCTCGCGGCGCGCTTCGAGTTCATGCAACTGGTGCGACAGGCGGTGCACGGCGGCACGACGCTGCTGCTCGTGACGCATCACACCGAGGAAATCGTGCCGGAGATCGGGCGCGTGATTTTACTGAAGGCCGGGCGGGTGGTGGGTGATGGCCCCACGGCCGAGATGCTGACCGCCGAACACATGGGACGGCTGTTCGGCCTGCCGGTCGCGCTCGACCGCGCACACACCTATGTGTATGCGCGGCCCGAATCGCTTACTTGACGGTGACCTTTACGTAGGCGTTGGTCCAGCAGCAGACTTCGCCGTTGCCGCCTTCGCCCGAGTAGTCGGTGGCCAGCAGCATCAGGGCGTATTCGCCCGGCGCGCTGAACTTCACGCTGGTGGTCGCCTTGCCGGCGTAGGGCTGGTCCTGTTTGCCACCCTTGAGCACCTCGAGCTTCGGTGAGGCGGCGTCGAAGGTGACGGCCCCGGGCCCGCGGTACTTGGTCCAGTGCAGCTCTACCGGCGACCGGTCGTCCGTCACCGGCGCCATCGTCGCGCTGGCGAACTTGCCGTCGTCTTCCACCCATGCGGACACCGACAGGGGCGTGCCGACGGTCGCCGAGATCGAGGGCGCCCCGTTGAGCAGCGCCACCGGTCCCTTGACCGACTTCGCGGATTCGGACAGGATGCGCAGCGTCGGCGGCTCGTTGCCGACCGCGACGTCCCCGAACGGATTGACGTTGTAGTCGGTATGCAGACGCAGCGGAATCTGGGTCGTCTGGCCGTTGACTGTGATGGTCCATGTCAGCTTCTGGGCCGGCGTGAAGCCCTTGGGCACCGGCACAATGAACACGCCGGTGCGCCGGCGCGGCATGAAGTGCGTGGGCTGGCCCAGGTCAGGACCACCGGGCTCGATGCGGTTGTTCGGGCCGATTGGCACGTCTTCCGCCTGCTTCAGGTTGCGGTTGAAGTAGCCCACCAGAAAATTCTGTGTGCCATCGGCACCGTAGAACCAGCCCTCGAAGGCCCCGGTGATGCTGGTGCCGAACTGGCGTGGAGGTTCGTAGGGAATGACGGGTGCCTGCTGTGCAGACACCCATCCTCCCATCATGAGCAGCGTGACGCCGCAGACAAGCGACGCAAGCAGTCGGGCAACGGCCATCGGAACGTCTCCCGTGCCGTTACTGGCGCTCGGAGGTGCGCGCGGCCTTGGCCTTGCGCGCCTCGAGAATCTGCTTCATTTCGTCGTCGGTGTAATACACCACGTTCATCCACGCGTGCGCCATCTCGTCCACGGTGCGGTCGCCGTATCCCACCCACTGTTCCGGGTCGGGATTGTCCTTGTTGGCGGTCGTGTTGTCGTACCACGCGCTGACCTGGATGACCGTGCCCTTGGGATAAATCGGGGCCGCATCATCGTCGTAGATGTAATTGGTCATCCAGTTGAAATTGAAGTTGCCCACATAGCTGACCACTTCGCGGCCGCCATCAGGCTTGATCGCTTCCACCTTCATCGCCTTCCCGCGCAGGTGGAAGTGCGGCTGGAAGTTGGTGATCATCGTGTTTTCCTTCAGCACGGTGAACCCTTCGGTATACGCGATCGAGTTTGGGGGAATGTCGAGGAATTCGCGTTCGCGCAGACCGGTGAAGCCGATGAGGTAGCTGCGCTTCTTGGGCTCCTGCCCCTTGGGGAAGAACCACAGGGCGATTTCCGAGCCCGTAGGAATTTCTTCGCCGGAGGCATGCAGGTGCTGGTCCCACGAAATCTTCTCGCCGGGGACCACCAGCTTGCCTGTGCCGTCGGCAAACTTGTCATAGCCCTTGCCGATGGCCCACTCCATCAGCTGCGGACGACGGTTGAGAAGGTCGGCGCGTGAGGCGGTCTGCGAGAGACCGTAGGTGGCCGTGCCGGTGTTCACCGCATCGGCGTCGCCGTTCAGCACCAGATACGCAATCGAATGATGCAGCGTCTTCCGCGACTTGATGTTTGTCGGACGGATTTCCACCATCCGCACCCAGCGCGGTTCGGTGAGCGGAATGTCGCTCATCGGGCGGTACCACACATCCTGACCGACCGCCGGCATCTTGTACTCGGGTGAGCGGATGACCAGGTCGGGCTGACCGTAGCCGTCCATCACACCCTGCCACTCATTGTTGGTCACGAGCGGCTTGGCCGGAGGCAGGTCTTTCGGGTTGCCTTCGGGAGCCCCGGCGTCGACCCACGCGACGATCGTGTCGATCTGGGTCTGCGAGAGGGACAGGTCGTTCTTGAACTTCTGCACCCCCACCGACTGGTCGATGTGCCAGGGCGGCATCTGCCGGCGCGCCACCCGATTCTTGATCGAGCGGGCCCACGGGCGAGCCTCCTTGTAGCTGATGAGTGACATCGGCGCAATCGATTCCGGCTGATGGCACGACTGGCACTTCGACTGGAAAATCGGAGCGATGTCTTTCGAGAACGTTGGCGACGTTGGCGCACTCTGAGCAGACACCGTCGTCGCGCTCAACAGCACGCCGACGACTCCTGCCAGCCCCCACGGCATCCTGCGACCCATGATCTACCTCCTCGGAACGTGTGTCCCCCATACAGGGACCCCCAGCCTGAACCGTAGCCGGAATGCCCGAATTCTAATCAGGTCGCCCAGGGGTTGCAATCACAGATATCTGGGGACGACCCGTGGCAGATGTCTGCCAATGATCTGGCCCTGGGGCGCCCGGGGCTGTGGGCCGCTCAGGACACCTCCGGCGACCGGCCGGCCTGCGCCGGACGACCCGCTACAGCCAGCCGCAGGACGATGGCCCCCCCGATGGCGGCGACCACGGCGAGGGCGGCCAGCTTGAATGCCGCGACGGCCGGTTGCACCCAGGTGGCGGGCAGCCCCTGGGGCATGGCATACAGAAGATAGTGCTGGGGCACGACGGCAGTCACGAAGACTACGGCGCTCATGACCAGCAACCGCAGCGGGTGCAGCGCGTGCCTGATCGCCCCGGTCAGCCATCCCGCGGACCGTTTGGCCACAAGGCTTGCCGCGCCGATGCACAGCAGCACGAACCCGACGACCACGGTGGCGCACCATGCGCCGACGGCCTGCACCGCGGCCAGCAGCGGCGTGATGTCGCTGAGGTCAAGCTGCGCGATGGCCCAGGCGGAAAGTTCGCCCTCGTGGTCGCCAATCCAGTCAAGCCCGGAGTGCAGCACCATCCAGGCCAGATGCCCGATGACGAAGGCCGCGAGCCACAGGCCCCACCACGCCGCACCCTCGCGGTGACCGGTGCCGTCGGCCCGGTGCCAGGCCTGAACGGCCTGTGTCAGCGACCAGGCCGCTGCCGTGAACGTCGCCACTGCCAGCAGCACCGACAGCGCCAGCGTAAAGACGGTCGCCTCTGAGGTGTTCAGCAGCCACCAGAACAGGCCCGCGGAGACCAGACTGCCGCCCAGCAGCCACAGCGTGGCGACCGTTCCTGTGCGCATCATGGGCGGCCTCCAGGCGTGACCGTCAGCACCATCGGCGCCGACGAGGCCGATACCTGAGGAATGTACATCGGGCTTACCTGCGTGGGGGCTACGCGGAACGTTCCTTCCGTCGTCACCTTCACCAGATAGACGTATTCGTAGCGTCCTCGATCGAAATCCTGCTGGAAGAACACCGTGCGGTTGTCGCGATACTCGACCTGCGAGCCCCACCACCACGCCACGCGATCCGGCTTCTCGAGTGGGTAGGCGAATTGATCGCGCACCGATTCCACGCCCGCCGGCAGCGGATCTTCTACCGACAGATAGCGCCAGTCGGTCGAGCCCGCGACCGTCAGCCGTACCAGCAGCACATCCCCCGGCGAGGCGGTGCCGTCGAACGGCTGCTCGCGGTACACGATGCGCGACTGCACGGTGACCGGCACCAGCCGTGTGTAGGCGCGGGTGACCGCCAGTTGTCGGCTGCCGATG
>JBIIDF010000360.1:0-2984 GCA_044238535.1 Vicinamibacterales bacterium | reverse complement strand
TCTGCTGCTGCTGGACGAACCGACGAACCACCTCGATGCGGAATCGGTGGCGTGGCTCGAGAAGTTCCTCAAGGACTATCAGGGCACCGTGGTGGCCGTCACGCACGATCGCTACTTCCTCGACAACGTGGCCGGCTGGATTCTCGAGCTCGACCGCGGACACGGCATTCCCTATCAGGGCAATTACTCGGGCTGGCTCGAACAGAAGCAGCAGCGCCTGCAGCAGGAAGAGAAAGCCGAGAGCCGGAGGCAGCGCACGCTGCAGCGTGAACTCGACTGGATCCGCATGTCGCCGCGCGCCCGCCAGGCGAAGGGCAAGGCCCGCCTCAATGCGTACGAAGACCTGCTGAATCAGGACACCGCCCAGAAGCTCGACTCGGTGGAAATCTACATTCCCCCCGGCCCTCGACTCGGTGACATCGTCATCGAGGCCCGACACATCCGGAAGGCCTTCGGCGAGACCGTGCTGTTCGACGACCTCTCGTTCACGCTGCCACGCTCGGGCATTGTCGGGGTGATCGGGCCGAATGGCGCAGGGAAGACCACGCTCTTCCGCATGATTACCGGGCAGGAAGCCTCGGACGCGGGCGCGCTGCGCCTCGGTGAGACGGTGCAGTTCGGGTATGTCGACCAGAGCCGCGATGCGCTCGACCCGAACAAGACGGTGTTCGACGAGATCACGGACGGGCAGGACGAGCTGACCATGGGACGCAAGACCGTGGCCTCGCGGGCGTATGTGTCGTGGTTCAACTTCAAGGGGGGGCAGCAGCAGCGGAAGGTCGGCACCCTCAGCGGTGGCGAGCGCAACCGTGTGCATCTCGCGAAGCTGCTGCGGAAGGGGAGCAACCTGCTGCTGCTCGACGAACCGACGAACGACCTCGACGTCGATACCCTGCGGGCGCTCGAGGAGGCCTTGCTCAACTACCCGGGCTGCGCGGTGGTCATCAGCCACGACCGGTGGTTCCTCGATCGCATTGCGACGCATATCCTGGCGTTCGAAGGAGACAGCGAGGTGGTCTGGTACGAGGGGAACTATCAGGATTACGAGGCCGACCGAAAGCGGCGGCTTGGGGCCGCCGCCGACCAGCCGCATCGGATCAAGTATCGCAAGCTGACGCGGAACTAAGCCCTCGCCATGACCGAACGTGATGCCCGGGCGATTGCCGCGGTGCTCGGCGGACAGATCCGACAGGAAACAGCGACGACGATCCGGGTGCTGCGCGCCATCCCCGAGTCGGAACGCCACTGGCGCCCCGATCCCATCAGTCGGACGGCCTGGGACCTCGCGGTGCATCTGTGTCGGTCGGAGGAGTGGTTTCTCACGGGGCTGCTGACGGGCGATTTTGCACCGGGCCCGCAAGCAGCGCCGGCGGCCACGCTGGACGGGCTGGTGGTGTGGTACGCGTCGGTGGTGCCGTCGAAACTCGAGGAGGTGCTGGCCCTCGAAGACGCAGTGCTGGCGTCAGCCGCCGATTTCTACGGCACCCCCATGCCACGCGTGGCGCTGCTTCCCTTGTTGATTGGGCATTCGGCGCATCATCGCGGACAGTTGTCGTCGGCCCTCCGTTCCATGGGCGCGCGGGTGCCCAGCATCTACGGCAGCAGTGCCGACCAGTCGTGGAGAGGGCGATGATTCGTCGGCTGCTGACGGTCACCACGATGGGGTGGCTGCTGCTGGTCGCAGCGTGTACGCCCGCGCCGCCGGACATGATCCTCACTGGAGGGCGCGTGTTCACCGCCACGGACGCGCAGCCGTGGGCGGAGGCCGTGGCCGTCCGCGGGGACCGCATCGTCGCCGTGGGCACCACCGACGGGATTGCCGCGCTTGCCGGCCCGGCGACCCGGCGATACGCGCTTCAGGGGCGGGTGGTGGTGCCCGGATTCAATGATGCCCACGTGATCGATCCCGGTGGCGACGCGGCGGCCGTGCGCGCGGTCCTCGCCAGGGGGCTGTCGATGGGTGTCACGTCGGTCCAGTGGTTTGCGGGCGAGCGCACCGTCGCGGAGGTGGCGCGGGTTCTGCTCGAGGCGGCATCGCCCATGCGCGTGCGCGTGTTCCGGATGCCGCGACCGGGAACAGGCGGCCAGACCCTCGACAGTCGCCCGCACCTGCCACCGCAGCCCACCCTGCGCATCGACATCAGAGGATTTGGATTCCGGCTCGGAGGCGACGATCGCGACCGGATCCGGCAGGCGGTCGGCTGGGCCTTCGGCACGGAAGACCTGCTCGCCCTCGAAGCGACAGACGAAGACGGGCTGCAGGCCTATGCGGCAGCGCTGACGTCGACAGGCGTGGCCGAGGTCTGGCGCCGCAAGCGCCCGAGGATCGACTGGCCCAGGCAGCGTCTTGATGCGGTGCTTGGCCCCCTGCGCGACTACGGGGTCAGCGTGGTGCAGGGCACCCGCGGGGACGCCGTGCTCCAATCACGTGTCTTACCAGTCGGTGCCATGGCCGTGGGCACGGGCAGCGGCATCTTGCCCTTTGAGGGGTTGGCCTGGCTGATGTCTCCCGAACGGGGGCCGACGGCATGGACGGGCATCGAGGCGCTGACGGCCATGACGCGCGGAGGTGCGCTGGTCGAATTGCAGGGGCGAGACAAGGGATTTCTGGCGCCGGGCGCACTGGCCGATTTGGCCGTGTTGTCCGATGACCCTCTCGCGATAACGCCGGCCCTCGCGGGCCAGATGCGCAGCCTGCTGACCATGGTGGGAGGAGAAATCGTTCACGATGTTCCCTGATCTACGCACGTTCCTGCACCAGTTGCGACGAGACCGTGACCTGGTCGAAGTGTCCGCGCCCGTCGATGCCGAACTGGAAGCCGCCGAAATCCATCGTCGCGTGATTGCCGCCGGGGGTCCGGCGCTGTTGTTTACGAACGTGCGGGGCAAGGCCTTCCCGCTGGCGACGAACCTGTTCGGCACGGCCCGCCGGGCCGAGCTCGCCTTTGGTGAGCGCCCCCTGCGTCTCATCCGCGAAATTGTGC
>JBIIDF010000361.1:0-2984 GCA_044238535.1 Vicinamibacterales bacterium | reverse complement strand
CAATGTAGAAATTAGGCCCGAACTGCGCGGTGGTCAGGAACCATTCGCCGCCGACGGCATAGTTCCTCGCGGCCACTGGCCCGAGCAGCGTGAGCACACCCGCGGCATAGACAGCCGCGACCCGCGTGCGCCCGGCCTGCCGTGCCTCGGCCCCCACCAGTGCCCAGCCCCCGAGCACCGCGACCCACACCAGCGCATTCTCGCGGGTCAGCGCGAGGGCACCGGCGGCCAGCCCCAACAGGCCCCACCAGACCATCGGCCGGGGCCGCTGCGTCACCACAGCCGCCACCGCCATCACCAGCAGCGCGACGAGCGCCAGGTCGACGGCCGACTTCTGCAGCAGGCTTTCGAGGAAAATCGCGGGAGCATACAGCGCCAGCAGCAACCCCGCGACCACGCCCGCGCGTGGTGACACCAGCCATCGCACGGCGGTGGCCAGCATCAGCGCCGAGGCCGTGCCCAGCAGCGCCTGGACCAGGCGCGCATGCATCGGATCGGCGCCCGTCAGCGCGTAGATCACCCCGAGCAGGTAGGGGTAGAGCGGTGCCTGATAAAAGACCTCGGTGCCCCACCACGCGCCGTCGGCGAGGCCACGGGCCCAGGTGTCATAGCTGAGTGCATCGCCCATGAGCACCGTCGCAAACGGCGTCGCCGACAACTGCCACAGGTGCAGCAGGCGCACGGCAAGGGCCGCGCCTCCCACCAGCAGCAGGTGACGCCGGACAGTCGGGCCTTCGGAGGGAAATGACGCAGGCATGGGCACCCGGAGTGCGGAAACCGCCCGTATGCTAGCACGTGGCCCCGCCACGCGCTGTATCGTGATGCGCGAGTGCGATAAGGTAGCAGGCGCATGTCGGTCGACTCGAGTCTGTCAGTGCCGCGCACCGTCGCTGGCCGGGTGTTGCTGGGGGCCGCGCTGCTCGCCCTCGGCACGTTCTACGTGCTCGGCGCCGCCGAGCACGCGCGAGTGATCAACACGGCGCGGGCCCGGGCCGACCAGAGCGGCTACCTGTGGGACGCCGTCGCCATCCACCGCAACTGGCAGGGCACGCAGGACGAACTCATCGGCGAGCGGAATCGGATGCCGATGTATCCCGGGTTCCTCGCCCTGTTCTACGACCCGGCGATGACGCCTGACGATTTTTTTGAACGCGGGAAACAACTGAACATCCGGCTCTCGCTCGTATTGCTACTGGTCATCGGCCTCGTCGCACACTGGCGCCTGCCCACGGCCTGGGCCTCGGCATTCACCCTCGTCGTGGCCTTCGGCTACTTCATCTTCAAGGCGGGCTACGCACAATCGGAACTGCTCTTCTACACGCTGCTGTTTTTGGCATTCCTGAGCCAGCTACACCTGCTGCGCGGAGGCACGCAGCGGCGAGACGCCGCCGTGGCCGCCCTCGGCGGTGTGGTAGCGGCGGTGGCCCACCTCACCAAGGCCGCCGCTCTGCCCCTCGTCGGACTGTTTGCCGGCGTGTATGCGGTCACCGAGATCGGGTTCTTCTTCTCCGCGCCCACCGGGGCCACCGACCGCCTGTCTCCGTCCCGCACCGTCCGCGCCCTGCGTCGCGGCGGCCTGCTGGCCCTCTTCCTCGGCGCGTTCCTGCTGACGCTCTATCCGTACATCGCAAACAGCCACCGAGTCTTCGGCCACTACTTTTACAACGTGAACACGACGTTCTACCTCTGGTACGACGACTGGCCGGCCGCCAGCATCGGCACGTATCAGCACGGCGACGGGGTGGGCTGGCCCGACCTGCCGCCCGACCAGCTGCCGAGCATGGCGCGCTACTGGCGCGAGCACTCGCTCAGCCAGATCACCGCGCGCCTGCTCGACGGGCTGCGCGACATGGTGGTCGTCACGTACCAGCGCTTCTGGATCGCCAAGTATCTCGTGGTCTACCTGGGCATCGCACTCGCCCTCGGCCTCTCGGCCCGACGCGCGCTGCGCGATCTCGTCCTGAGTCACGTGCCGCTCGCCACCTTCCTCGTGGCCTACGCCGGCGCCTACCTGGTGGCCATCGCGTTCTACAAACCCATTTCTGGCACCACCACGCGCATGTTCCTGGCACATGTGGCTCCGCTGCTCTTCACGCTGTCCGCCTTCGCGGCACGCGCCCCCTTCCGCGACTGTCAGTGGCGGGTAGGCGAGGTCACCCTGAAGGCCGCGCACCTGCCGCTGATCATCAGCGGCCTGATGCTCACCGACATCGCCTTCATGCTGTGGCCCCGTCTCATGGCCGACTTCACCGGCTACTGAACAGCCGCCCTCGGGTCTCTGGTGTGCTGGTCAGGGTGGGCTACGGCCGCCGAGGCGGCAGCGCGACCTTGCGTCACGGACGCGCTGCCCGTATCGTAGGCACCCAAGGAGCCGCTCCATGTCCGAGACCTCACGCCGGAACCGCCGGCACTTCCTTCAGCAGTCTGGCGCCACGCTCACCGGCCTGCTGACCCTGCCCGGGCTGGGAGCGTCACCCCTCGCCGCCGACACCCTGCAGGGACCCGCTAGCGGCCGCCCAGAGCCTGACCTGCTTGTCGTCAATGCCACGGTGTACACGATGGATGCCGCACAGCCCCAGGCTGAGGCGTTCGCGGTCAAGGACGGTCGCTTTATCGCCGTCGGCCCGAGCGCAGACATCCGGAATCTTGCCGGCCGCGCCACGCAGATTTTCGACGGACGTGGCATGACGGTGACGCCGGGCTTCATCGACTGCCACAATCACGCGGGCGGCGAAACCCTGCTCTACGACGTGCTGGTCGGCAATCCGTTTGACGTGGAGTTTGTCACCATCCGCAGCATCGTGGCCAAGCTGAAGGAACGCGCCCAGCAGACGCCGCCGGGCACGTGGGTGGACGGTTACTTCTACGACGACACGAAAGTGAAGGACGGGCGGGACGTGCACCTGCGCGACCTTGATGAGGTGTCGCGCGATCATCCGGTCGTCGTGCGGCACCGCGGCGGCCACACCGCCTTCTACAACAGC
>JBIIDF010000072.1:0-10737 GCA_044238535.1 Vicinamibacterales bacterium | reverse complement strand
ACGATGGCGATCGCGCAGTATCTCGAGGCGCACCCCAAGGTGGTGCGCACGATTTACCCCGGACTCCCCTCGCACCCCCATCACGCGCTGGCCACCCGGCAGATGCGGGGATACGGCGGCCTGATTTCCTTCGATCTGGGAACAATGGATGCCGCCCGCGACTTCCTCGGACGCGTGCGACTGATGGCGCTGGCCGAAAGCCTGGGAGGCGTCGAGACCCTCATCTCCCACCCGGCAGTCATGACGCACGCCTCCGTGCCGGTCGAGCGTCGACAGGCGCTGGGCATCACCGACGGCCTGGTGCGGGTGTCGGTGGGCATTGAGGATGTCGCCGACCTGCGCGACGACCTGGCGCAGGCGCTGGCCTGACATCAGACGTCCCGCGTCTCCGCACGCATCCAGTGGAGATACGACGCGCTGCCCCCTGCTAACGGACCCACGAGAAACTCGGGCACCTCGTAGGGGTGCAGCGCCAGCCAGCGGGCCTCGAGCGCGCCCAGGCGGTCACTCATGGTCTTCATGAGCAGCGTGCACTCGCGGCCCTGTTCCGTCTTCCCGTTCCAGCGGTAATGCGAGACGACCTGCGGTCCGACTGAAACGCAGGCGACGAGCCCGTCCTCCAGCAGCACCGACACGACATTGTCCGGGGGTGGCCCCTCGGGCCACGTGGACCACACCAGGACCGGCACAGCATCAGACGCCATGGCGGCATTGTGCCTGAGCCGACGGGTCTTGAGACGGCGTTTCCCGTAGACCCGTATAACCGTAACAACGGATAGACATAAACCTGTTTACACGGGAAAAAGGTTCCGTGTATAACCTTTTTGATGTATCCGTGTCGTTATTCCTTGCTGTATGCGTGCACCGACATCTAGACTCGTAGCCGTCGTGGCGGCAAAGCGGACCCCCAGCGAAACAGTCAAGACCACCGTGGAACTTCCCGGTGAACTCTGGCGTGCCGCCAAGATCCGCGCCATGGACGAACGCAGCGACCTCAGAAGCGTGCTGGTGCGCGCCCTCGAGGAGTATCTGGACGACTCGTCGGCTCCCGCGATGGCGACGGTCCCGCGGGAGGGTCGGTGACGCCACCGACGTCCGAGGCGCCGCGCCTGCCCCCGCTCCCCACCCGCCTGTCGGCCGAGCGTGTGCGGCGTGCGATTCGCGCTGCCCTGCTGGGCCTGGCGCTGCTCATCGTGGTCGACGCCGTCGTCGGTGAAGACGGCCTGCTCGCTCTGGTGGAGGCCCGTCGTACGGATGCGGCCCTTCGCCGTGCCCTGGATGAGGCCCGCGCCACGAACGAGGACCTGCGCGTCCGGGTCAGCAAGCTCCGGGAGCAGCGATCGACCATCGAGACGGTGGCGCGTCAGGATCTTGGCCTGGTCAAGCCCGGCGAAACGCTCTTCATCATCAAGAACGCGCCGGGCCGCCGATAGGCGCCCCGCCGTCCCCCTGCTACGATGGGACGTTGTCAGTCACATTCGTTCAGGAGGTCAGATGGCACGGACAGCAACAGCAGAGTGGAAGGGCGATCTCAAGGCCGGTGCGGGCCACGCCGCATTCGGCAGCGGGGCCTACGCCGGGGCATTCACGTTCGCGACACGGTTCGAAGACAAGCCCGGCGCGAACCCCGAGGAAATGATCGGCGCGGCCCAGGCCGCGTGCTATTCGATGGCCCTGGCCAATGCCCTGGCCACCGCGGGATTCGTGGCGAACAGCGTGCACACCACCGCCACCGTGCACAACGGGCAGGACGAGAAAGGCTTTCTGATTTCGCGCATCGACCTGGTGTGCGAGGCCGACGTGCCTGGTGCCGATGAGGCTACGTTCCAGGATCTGGCGCAGAAGATGTTTGACGGCTGCATCATCTCGCGCGCGCTGGCGGCCACGTCACGCACGCTGAAGGCCACCCTCAAGCGCTAACGACACGTCCCGGGACGAACGCGTGCCGTCACGGGTGCCGGATGAAGGTCCCCTGGCGAATCTCCGAAAATGCCTGGCGCAGTTCCTCGTCGGTGTTCATGACGATGGGACCGTGCCAGGCGACGGGTTCCTGAATGGGCCGCCCTGAGACGAGCAAAAACCGCAGGCCCTCCTCGCCGGCTTCCACCGTTACCTCATCGCCTCGGTCGAACACCACCAGCGACCGGTTGCCGACATTGGTGTAGACCGGGTCATCGCCCTGCCCCACCAGTTCGGTCGCGACCATCCTTGGCGCGGACGCCCCGCGAAACACGCCGCTGCCGGCAAAAATGTACGCGAAGGCATTGGCCTCGACCGGCACCGGCAATGTGCGACGCCGACGCGGAGGCACCGAGACGTCGAGGTAGCGCGGGTCGGCCGCGATGCCGTCCACGGGCCCCCGACGGCCCCAGAACTCACCACAGATCACCCGCACCACCGTCCCGTCATCGTCGGCAATCGAAGGAATATCGCGGGCGGTCACATCCTGATAGCGCGGGGTCGTCATCTTGAGGGCGCGCGGCAGGTTGGCCCAGAGTTGGAACCCGTGCATGCGACCCTGGGCGTCGCCGTGCGGCATTTCCTGGTGAATGATGCCGCTGCCGGCGGTCATCCACTGGACATCGCCGGCCCCCAGTGCCCCACGGTTCCCGAGGCTGTCGGCATGGTCGACCGTCCCGGCCAGCACATACGTGATGGTTTCGATCCCGCGATGGGGATGCCAGGGAAAGCCGGCGGCAAAATCGGCGGGCCGGTCATTCCGGAAATCATCAAACAGGAGGAACGGATCGAAGTCGCTGGTGGTGCCGAAGCCGAAGGCGCGGTGCAGGTGCACGCCTGCCCCTTCGAGGGTCGGCTGGGCCTGGCGGGTGTAGCGGACGGGACGCATCGACATGGTGCTTCCAGCATACGACGGGCCCGGGCCTCCGCTTCGCCCTTGCACCGGTGATGCGGTCGTCGTACGCTCTGCCCATGGTGATACAGACTCGAGTGCTGGTAATGGTCGCCGTGGCGGGGCTGCTGGCGTCGGTGTCTCTGCATGCCGACGTACGGACGCAGGAACGCACGCTGGTGAAGTTCGAGGGACCGCTTGGCCGAATCGCCGGGATGTTCGGTGGCAAAGCCGCTCGCGACGGCATCGTCACCACCGTGTCGCTGAAGGGCGACCGACTCATGACCTCGAACGAGATGACCGGCGAAATCGTCGATCTGGCCGAGGAGAAGATCTACGAACTCGACATGCGCCGGAAGAGCTACACGGTGCTGACCTTCGCCGAGTACCGGCGTCGGATGGACGAGGCCATGGCGAAGGCCAAGGAAGACACAAAGACCGATGCCCCCGAGGAGCCGCGATCAGGCAAGGACTACGAGGTCGACTTCACCGTGAAGCAGACCGGCCAGTCGAAAACGATCGCGGGGCTCAGCGCGCAGGAATCGGTCGCCACGATTGCGGTCCGCGAGAAGGGCAAGCGCCTCGAGGACGGCGGCTTTGTGCTCGACGTGGCGCTCTGGATGACCACGGAGGGGGAGGCTCTGGCTGAACTTGCGGCCTTCCGCCAGCGCTACGCGCAGAAACTGCTGGGCCTGGACCCCGCGCAGGCGCAGGCCGACATGCGGCAGGCGATGGCCATGTACCCGCAGATGCAGAAGGCGCTCGAGCGGTTTCGGGTCGAGGCCGCGAAGCTGCAGGGCACCCCGCTCAGCACCGTCATGACCTTCCAGGTCGTGGCAAGCCCGCAAGGTGAACCCTCGGCCGACCGGAACGACCCGCCCCCGACCAGTGTCGGGGGCCTGCTTGGAGGGCTGGGCCGCCGGATGGGCCGCGGCAAGGCCGCCGAACCCGCGGCGGGCGGAACGCCGGGCCGGTCGACGGTGATGACCTCAACCACCGAGACCCTGCAGCTGGGCACCAGCGTGTCTGCTGGCGATGTGGCGCTGCCGGCTGGGTTCAAGGAATCGAAGTAGCGGCAGGCGACCGGGCGCCGAAGTCCCTGTTTCCCGAGACGCGAACGGCCGCCTGAAAGGGCGGCCGTTTCACATTGAGAGGTTGGTTGCGGGGGCAGGATTTGAACCTGCGACCTTTGGGTTATGAGCCCAACGAGCTACCGGACTGCTCCACCCCGCGTCACCTGAGGCTTTAAGAATAGCACACGCCCGGGAGCGCGGCCCCATCATTTCTTCGCCGCGCGCGCGATGCGGTGCCAGAGGCGCGCCCCCAGCAGCGCGCCGACGATGGCCATGTAGATGAACGGATTGGTGGTGTCGAGCTTGACCTTCCAGAGGTAATGCAGGACGGCCCCGATACCGGTGATGTAGACGAGCTGGTGCAGGCGGTTCCAGCGGTGGCCGCCCAGGCGGCGAATCCAGCCGTGCGTCGAGGTCAGGGCCAGCGGCACCATCAGCATGAACCCCGTAAAGCCCGCCGTGATGTATGGCCGCTTGACCACATCGTCCCAGACACCGGCCAGTTCGAGCGAGTGATCGAGGATGAAGTAGGTGAGGAAATGCAGCGTGCCGTAGAAGAACGCAAACAGGCCGAGCATGCGCCGGAACAACGCCACGGGATTCCAGCCGGTGACCCACCGGAACGGCGTGACAGCCAGCGTCAGCACGATGAAGCGTAGCGTCCAGATGCCGGTGTCGTTCGTCACCGTCTCTACCGGGTTAACACCCAGCTCTCCCTGAACGCCACGAACCACCAGCCAGATCGCCGGGCCGAGGCTGGCGAGAAAGACGGCGGGTTTGAGGGCCCGCCGCACCCACACGTTCGACGACACGTTCAGTACAACTTGCGCGGGTCCATCCCGGTGTACAGCGACGCCACCTGATCGGCGTAGCCGTTGAACGGCAGGGTCTTGCGCTTGAAGAACTCGCCGATGCGGCGCTCGCTGGCCTGCGACCAGCGGGGATGGTCCACCGCGGGATTCACGTTGGCGTAGAAACCGTATTCGTCGGCACGCACGCGTTGCCACGTGTTGAGCGGCTGCGATTCCTCGAAGCTGACGCGCACAATCGACTTGATGCCCTTGAAGCCGTACTTCCATGGCACCACGAGCCGAATGGGGGCCCCGTTCTGGTTCGGCAGCACCTCGCCGTAGAGCCCGACGGCCATGAGGGCCAGCGGGTGCAGCGCCTCGTCCATGCGCAGCCCTTCGACATAGGGCCAGGGCAGCGCCGGCTCGGTCTGCCCGGGCATCTGCCTGGTGTCGACCAGGGTCGTGAACTTGACGAACTTCGCGCGGGACGTGGGCTGGAAGCGTTTGACGAAGTCGGCCAGCGGAAAGCCAACCCACGGAATGACCATCGACCAGGCTTCCACGCAGCGCATCCGGTAGATGCGTTCCTCGAGGGGAAACCACTTCATGATGTCTTCGATGGTGTAGGTGCCGGGCTTGCCGCACTGCCCATCGACTACCACCGACCAGGGGCTGGGCCGGAGGGTGCTCGAGTACCGGGCCGGGTCGCCCTTGTCGAGTCCGAACTCATAGAAGTTGTTGTAGGTCGTGACGTCCTTGTACGAGTTCATCTTCTCGTCGGTATTGAACGGGCTCTTCTTCAGGTTCTCGAGCTTCCGTGCCGACGGATTCTGCGCATGCAGGAGGGTCGACGCGCCCTCGAAGGCGGGGACCCCGCCGACAGCGGCCATGGCGACAGCGGTGGAGCCGGCCACCTGAAGGAATTCGCGGCGGCGCAGGTAGAGCGACTGGTCGGTGACGTCTGACTCTCGCAGGTCGGCTGGCTTCTTGATCAGCATGGCATCCTCTCCGTCATGGTACACCCGGCGGTCCCCGCGCACGCGGGGATGCCGCAGAGGGGCCCGGGGCTATACTGGCCCCGGATGCACACCCGGCACGGGTCGGTGGCCCTGACGCTGTTCCTTCTGTTGACGCTGCTGGGGACGTCCCCGTCCCCGCTGGCTGCCCAGGTGCGCCTGGCCGACGAGTCGGATCGGGGGGCGTTCCGTCAGTGGTTCACGCTCCTGATCGACGCCCAGTTCGAGCAGTCGCTGCCTGAGGTCACCGACTGCGCCGCCCTCGTGCGTCTCGCCTTTCGGGAAGCCCTGCGGGCCCACACGCCAGCCTGGCATCAGCGCGTACGCCTGCCCTTTGTGCCCCAGTTTCCCGATGTGCGTTCGGCACCGCCCGCCGCCGGGGGCCACTGGCCCCTGTTCCGCGTGGTCGCCTCGCCTACCGCCGCGTATGGCGAGTTTGCCGATGCACGCACGATCGTCCGGTGGAATGCGGTACCGCGCGGACGCGACTCCAAGGCCGCGCAGCCCGGAGACTTGCTCTATTTTCACCAGCCCGGTCAGTCGCAGCCCGACCACCTGATGGTGTTTGTCGGACGCTCGCGCTTTGATGCCGACGGCAACGACTGGGTGGTCTATCACACAGGCCCCGACGAGGCGACGACAGGGGAGATGCGCAAAGTGCGCCTCTCCGTGCTCAACGTTCATCCGTCGACCCGCTGGCGCCCCCTGCCGACAAACCCGTCGTTTGTCGGCCTGTTCCGGCTGAGCATCCTCACCCCCCCATGACACGCCGATTCCTGTTCCTGCTCGTGCTGCTCGCGTGCGCCAGTGCATCCGCGGCCCAGGAGGCCTCGTCCACTGACGACACCGGCCCGGCCTTCTCGCTGTCCACCAGCGAGACCTTCACCACGCGCGACGCACCGCACTTTTTCCTGACCTTCCGGCGGGTCGAACAGCTCGACATCCGCGTTTACCGGGTGCGCGACCCCTTCCGCTTCTTTGCCGGCCTCCCGGACCCGCACCAGTTCGGGACAGATGCGCCCCTCGATGTGCCCCAGGAACGGTCGTGGTTCGAGCGACTGACCGCCTGGAAGCGGTCGCAGCGGTCGCGCATCCGGCATGTGTTGCGCGCCCAGGTCTCGCCGCGCTACCGCGCCGCACGTCGCGTCACCGATGACCGCACACGCGCCGCGCAACGCGTGCAGCTGGACGTCTCGACGTTCGCGCAGGTGCCCCTACTCAATCCAGATCACCTGGTGACGTCGTGGCGTGAACTGCTGCCGAATCATCGCGACCCCGAATTCCGCCGCATTCCCTTCCCGGTCGACAGCCCCGGCCTCTATCTGGTCGAGGCCACGCACGACCGTCTGCGCGCCTACACGGTGGTGGTGGTATCCGACGTCGGGCTGGTCACGAAGATCTCGCCGGGCGAGCTGCTGCTCTTTGCCGCCGACCGGTTCACGGGTGAACCACGAGCCGGCTGTCAGGTGCAGGCCATGGTCCGGCGCGAGGCCGTCGCGTCGGGCACCACGGCCCCGGACGGCACGTGGCGGGCGTCGCTGCCCGGAGGCATCGAGCAGATTCTGGGTCTGGCGCAGTGCGGAGACGCCATCGCCGTCACCGACCCGGGCGCCTATGCCCTGCAGTCCCCCTCACGGGAACTCGTCGGGTATCTCTACACCGACAAATCGATCTACCGTCCAGGGCAAACGCTGCACATGAAGGGCATCGTGCGATGGCGCGAGCAGGACGTGCTTCGGCCCTTTGACGCGGCCACGGTGGAAGTAGTCGCCAGCGATCCGAACGACAAGGTGCTGGTGCGGCGACAGATGCCCGTCGATGCCTTCGGTGCCGTGGCCTTGTCGTTCCCGATCCCTGCCACAGGCGCGCTCGGCAGCTACACGCTTCGCGTGCAGAGCGGCGAGCAGCAGGCCCTCGGTGCGTTCGAGGTGCAGGAGTATCGCAAGCCGGAATTCGAGGTCACCGTCACGCCCGTCACTCGCATGATTGTCCAAGGGCAATCGGCACGCGTCACCGTGCAGGCCCGGTATTATTTCGGCCAGCCCGTGGCAAACGGGCGCGTGCAGTGGGTCCTGAACCAGCAGCCCTACTTTTCTCCGCTGCGCTGGGATGAGGGTGCCGAGGAAGGCGGAGGCTCCTGGTACGGGGGCGATCAGACCGCTCAGGGTGAGGCCCGGCTCGACGAGTCGGGGCGCGCCGAGCTCGTCATTCCCGTCCCGCCCGGCGAATCGGCCCGCGACTTTACGGCACGCATCGAAGCCCGGGTCACCGACGCCAGTGCACGCGAGGTGTCGGGCGCCACGCAGGTCGTCGCGACCTGGGGACGCTTTCTCATCGCCGGCCGGGCCGATCGCTCCATCGTCAAGGCGGGCGAGCGGGTTGAGTTGCAGCTGCGGGCCATCGACTATGCCGGCCAGCCGCAGGCCCGAGTGCCGATGGCCATTGAACTCGACCGACTCACCTACCCCGAGGCGGGCTACGGTGAGCCGACGGCCACGCGCCTCAGCACCTCGTCCGCCATGACGGGTGACGATGGCCGGACGGTCGCGTCCGTGACGATGCCGGCGGGCGCGACCGGCCCCTTCCGTCTCACCCTCGCCACCGAGGCGGACGGACGCCGCATTACCGATCAGCTGTGGCTGTTCGTCCCCGGCCCCCAGTCGAGCCTGGGTGAAGAGACGGGCGACCGCTTCGTCGAGCTCGTCGCGGACCGGAAGATCTACGCCCCTGGCGACACCGCCCGGCTGCTGCTGCGCGGGGACACCGTCACTGGAGCCGTGCTGGCGACCAAGGAAGGTCAGCACGTCTCGTGGCACCAGGTGCTGCGGCTGACGGCCTCCGATGCGATTGAGATTCCTGTCACGGAGGGCGACGTCGGTGATATGTATGTCAATCTCGTCTACATGCGCGACGGCCGGCTCTACCGCGCCGAACGCCGTCTGAGCGTGCCCGCGGCCACGCAGACGCTGCAGGTGGCCATCACGGCGGATCAGGCGGTCTCGCGACCGCAGGAGCCGGGCCGCTTCACCGTGCAGGTCACCGACCACACTGGAGCCCCGGTGCGGGCCCAGGTGAGCCTGGCCGTCATCGACGAGGCGGTCTACGGCGTGCGGCCCGACGCCACGCCGGATCCTGTCCGATATTTTTACCGCCGCGATTTCAGCCGGGTCAACACCTCGTTCTCGCGCGAATACTTCTTCACGGGGTTCTCGGGCGTCGAGCGCCTGCAGCTCGCACAGCGTCGACGGCGTCCGATGACGCTGGCCGACTTCAAGGGCGACCGTCCCAGCCAGCCGGCGGTGCGCAAGGAGTTTCCCGACGCGATTTACTGGATACCGGACATCGAAACCGACACCGCAGGACGGGCGCAGGTCGCTGTGCGCTATCCCGATGCGCTGACCACCTGGCGCCTGACCGCACGCGCAGTGACCACCGATACGCGCGTCGGCAGCGGCGTGGCCCGCACGACCGTGACCAAGGACTTGATCGTGCGTGTCGTGCCGCCGCGATTCCTCACCGAGGGTGACGCCCTCGTCCTGCCGGCCATCGTCCACAACTACCGACCGGACACCCGGACGGCGTCGGTGTCGCTGACGGCCTCGGGACTCGAGGCCACATCCGACCGCAGCCGCGTCACGGACATCCGGCTCGCCAGCGGCGGCGAGGCGAGACATGACTTCTCTTTCTCGGCACGCACGCCCGGTATGGCCATCGTGACGGCCGAGGCCGAGACGGAATCTGATCGCGACGCCGTCGAGATTTCACTGCCCGTGCACCCCTTCGGTGTGCGGCGAACGGAGACGGCGGCCGGCTCGGTCATCGGCGCCGGCGAGGCTTCCGCCGAACTGGTCGTACCGGCCTCCGCCAATCCTGCGGGGCGTCGCATCACGGTCTCGGTCGCGCCATCCCTGGCGGGATCGATGCTAGGGGCGCTCGACTACCTCACCGGGTATCCCTACGGGTGCACCGAGCAGACCGTGTCGAGCTTCGTTCCCAACGTGCTGGTCACCCGCGCGCTGACGGCACTGCAGCTGGCTCCGACCGAACGGCTGGGCGCTCTCGACCGGCAGATCTCGTCGGGCCTCCGCCGCCTGGGCGACATGCAGCACGACGATGGCGGGTGGGGCTGGTGGAAGAGCGACGGCAACCATCCGTTCATGTCGGCCTACGCGCTGTGGGCGATGGACGAAGCCCGTCGCACCGGGGCGCGCGTCGACACCTACCGAATTGACACAGGTGCGAGGGCGCTGGCGCGGATGTACGTGACCGCCCCCCGCGCCCTGCCTGATCTCAAGGTCTACATGGCCTACGTGCTGAAGCGGGCCCTGCCGGACTCGGCTGAGATCCTGTCGTGGGCCGAGTCGGGTTCCATCACGTACTCGCATGCAGCGGCGCTCAACGATGCCTGGGCGGCCCGTGGGCGGATGAGTCCCCTGGGGCAGGCGCAGCTGGTGGCCCTGCTCGACGAGCACGGCGACGCACGCGCCACCCAGGCTGCGCAGGAGCTGCTGGCCCTCGTGCAGACGAAAGGCGAGCTCAGCTGGTGGGCAGCCGACAACGACGCCCTGCTGTTCGATGCCGCCGACACCAGCGTGGAAGCCACAGCCTTTGCCGTGCAGGCGCTGGCGCGCCGCACCGACACACATGCCGTGCTGGAGCGCGCCGTGCGGTGGCTGCTGCTCAACCGGCAGGGCAGCCACTGGGGCACGACCAAGCGTACGGCCATGGCCCTCTACGGTCTGCTGGCCTTCATGCAGGCCCGCAACGAGCGGGCGACGGCGACGGGCGGCGTCGATGTCTTCGTGAACGGCGCACTCGCCGGTCGGCATGTATTCTCGGCCCGCGATATGGTGGCGGCCGAACCGATGCAGTTCAACGTCGACGCGCAGGCCGGCGCGAACACGGTGCGCCTGGTGACCCGCGAGGGCGGGGCGGTCTATTGGGCAGCCGCCGCCACGTTCTTCGATGCGCAGGCGGCAGAGGGCCGCATCGGCAGCCGACAGCTG
>JBIIDF010000359.1:0-2995 GCA_044238535.1 Vicinamibacterales bacterium | reverse complement strand
TCTCGATGGCCGGCAGTTCCATGCCATCAATTTCACGGGCCAGCGTCTGCATGACCCGTTCCACCACAGCCGCCTTCGGTCGCCGGTGTGCCATGCGTGTCCCCGGTGTCAGACGGGCGTCACCGCTGGCTGGCCGGCCAGCACCGCCAGCGCGTTGGACGCCGCCAGGTCCGCCATCGCCGTGCGCGTCTCGGTCGTCGCACTGGCGAGGTGGGGAATCAGGAGCACATTTTCCAAACCGACAAGGGCCGGATGAATCTCAGGTTCCCGCTCGTACACATCGAGCGCAGCGCCAGCGAGACGACCTGAACCGAGCGCCTCTGCCAGCGCGGCTTCGTCCACGACCGGGCCGCGCGAGGTGTTGATGAGATAGGCCGTGGGCCGCATCAGCGACAGGCGATCGGCATTCATCAGGTGCAGCGTGTCCGGAGTGCTCGGGCAATGCAGCGACACGACATCCGAGGTGCGCAGCACGTCCTCCAGCGTCAGGGGCACGGCCCCGGGCAGGTCCACCGGGCGGCGACCGCTGTAGGCCACCCGCATGCCGAAGGCGGACGCCTTCTCGGCCACCGCCAGGCCTATGCGCCCCATGCCGACAATACCCAGTTGCTTGCCCCGCAGTTCCATGCCCAGCATGTAGTCGAGCGCCCATCCACCCCAGCGCCCCGCACGCACCACGCGCTCGCCTTCCCCGAGCCGACGCGTGACGGCGAGGATGAGTCCCCACGTGAAGTCGGCGCACGCGTTGGTCAGCACATCCGGCGTGTTGGTCACGGTCACGCCGCGGGCCCGGCACGCCGCCACATCGATGTTGTTGTAGCCCACGGCCACGTTGGCCACCACTCGCAGTGACGGCCCCGCCGCATCGAGCACCTCGCCATCGATGCGATCCGTCAGCAGGCAGACCAGCGCATCGCGCCCCCGCACGCGCGACAGCAGCGTCTCGCGGGGAATGGCCCGTGGTTCCGCCCAGAGGTCAACCGCGGCCGCCCCACGCAGTCGGGCCAGCACAGAGTCGGGAAGCGTGCGCGTGACAAGAATCGAAGCCATCAGTGTCCATGCGAAAGGCAATAGCCGCAGTGGTCGCAGCGGGTGCCAGGTTCAATGACGCAGTCGGTCTCACCCGCAGGGCGCGGCACGACATACAGGGAAAAGGCGAGCGACGGGCCTGTCGGTGCCGCAGAGAGGGCCCGACCGGCCACTGCCGCAGGCGCCGGGGACGATGAGGACTGCCTCGACTGAGCCGCAGGCCTCTGCCCGGTGTGACGGGCCACCGCCTCGCGAATCAGCTGCCGCAGGCTGTCATCGGTCATGCGGCACCTGTGACGCGCTCGTCGAGCGTGACGGTATCGACGATGCCGATGATGGCTGCGTCGACGGGCGCCCCGCGCTGCCCAATCGCTTCGCTGGCCGCGCGGCCTTCAATCACCACCAGCACACGCTCGCCAATCCCGGCACCCACGCTGTCCACCGCCAGCAGGGTGGCGCCGCGCGCGGTGCCATCGGGGTGTTCAGGTTGCACCAGCAGCAGCGTCGCGCCGGCAAACTGCGGGCGCTTGTGGGACGAGACCACCTGGCCCACCACTCGCCCGAGTGTCATTCCGGTGCCACGTGCCAGTGGTCCACGATCCCAACAATGCCGGCATCGGTAGGGACATCCACAGGATGGAAGGGAAACGAGGCTTCCTTGCCCCGCACGAAGAACACCGTCTCGCCAGCCCCGGCCCCGACACTATCCACCGCCACCAGGGGCCGACCAACAGACTGGCCATCGGCCCCGATGGGCTGAATCAGCAGCAGGGGCACCGCCGTCAGCAGCGGGTCCTTGCGGCTGGCGACCACATCACCAATCACGCGGGCCATCTGCACCGGCGTTACTCCGGGACGTCCACGTGGTCCACGACCCCGACCACGACCGCATCGACCGGGCAGTCTTTCATGCCCGCCGCCATCCGCGCCGAGCTGCCGCTGACGATGAGCACGGTGTCGCCCACGCCGGCATCGACCGTATCGATGGCGACCAGGTGGTGGCCCTCAGGCGCGCCGGTCGGGTCGACGGGACGCGTCAGCAGCAGCTTGCTGCTGTCGAGGCGCGGATCCTTCCGCGTGGCCACGACCGTCCCCACGATGCGCGCAAGCAGCATGACATCGGCCCGGCCGGGCTAGTTCTTTCCGCTGGCCTTGCCGATCGGCAGCACGTCTTCCAGATTCGCCGCCGGCCGGGGAATGACATGCACCGACACCAGCTCGCCCACGCGACGCGCCGCTGCCGCACCCGCGTCGGTCGCCGCCTTCACGGCCGCCACATCCCCGCGGACAATGGCGGTCACATACCCCGCACCAATTTTTTCCCACCCGACCAGCGTGACCTTGGCGGCCTTGACCATGGCATCCGCCGCTTCAATCATGGCCACGAGGCCCTTGGTTTCGACCATGCCCAGCGCTTCACCCATTGACTGCCTCCAGATCCCGGAGTCTCAGGACCGCAAGTGACGAACCGCGTCTTCAATGAGCGCGATCAGTTCCCGGTATGTTAGCCGAATCTCTCCGTCCGTGCCGGGTCCCGGCGCAGTCCCCGGAGCGGGCACCAGCCGCCGGTCGGTCACATCGGGGGCCTGCACCGTCTGGCACAACGCGCCGTCCGGCCCGGGGTCGGCAGGCGCGCTGGTCACGCAAATCGGGGCCGGGGCACTGATGCCGTACACCTCGCGCAGGTCCTGCAGTCGACGCACCTCGCCGCGCGACAGGACATGCTCGCGCCCGAGTGTGCGCGCCACCAGGCTGATCCGCGCAAAGTGTTCGATGGTCTCCATCCGGTAGTACGCCCCGAACAGATCGCCCGCCACGGCCAGCGCGCCGTGATTGGCCAGCAGCAGGCCATCGTGCGAGCGGATATAGGCGCGGATCGCCGCCGGCAGTTCGTCGGTCGAGGGCGTCGCATACTCGGCAATCGGAATGCTGCCGAGCGTGGTGATGACCTCAGCCAGCACCGCCC
>JBIIDF010000358.1:0-2996 GCA_044238535.1 Vicinamibacterales bacterium | reverse complement strand
ATGGGCCGAGGCAAGCGCGAGCGTGAGCGAGCGCGCGCCGAGCGGCAGCAGCAGAAGACGGCGCGCCGGGAAGAAGCGAAGGTGCGACGTTCGATGGCTGGTCCGCGCGACTCTGGTGCAGACCCTGATATTGCAGGGATCGTGCCGGGGCCTCAGCCAAATCCGTGGGGTGATGAACTCGAAGGCGACGAGTCGGAAGACGACGAAGAGCCCCTCGAGCCGTAGTCACACGGCGCTCGCATCCATGACACGCCTGTCTCCCTGCACGGGGGGCAGGCGTGTTGTCGTGTACGCCTCGCGGTGTGCGCGCGCTGCCGCAGCTCAGCGAGCGAACAGCATCGTCCGGGCTCAGCGGTCTACGGCATATCGCACCCGGACGACACCGTCCGGAAACTTCCGCGCTGACAGCAGGCGCAACTCGATGTCGCGCCGTCGTGGCTCGATGAGCGGAATGCCCTTGCCGATGAACACCGGCATGAGATGAATGTCGAACTCGTCGATCTCGCCCGCATCCAGAAATGAGGCATACAGCGAGGCGCCTCCCATCAACCAGATGTGTCTGCCGGGCGTGGCGCGCAACTGTCTGACGAATCGCTTCAGCGACTGAGAGACGAACGTCACTCCGTCCGCCTGGCGCTTCGGGGGCGTTCGCGAGAAGACGTAATGGGTCTTCGACTGGTCGAAGAGGCCCGTCGTCTGGCCGCGCTTCCTGTGATAGGCGAGCAGCCAGTCGTAGGTATTGCGTCCCCACAGAATCGTGTCGACCGAGGCATAGAACCGCGCCATGCCGTAGTCGATGGTATCGGGGCGACGGTTGAGCCACTCGACGTCACCGTCGGGACGGGCAATGTAGCCATCGGCACTGGTCGCCAGATAGGCGATGATTTTTCGGGGCGTGGGCATGTCGGGACTCTGCACCTGCTCGTCATGATGCGGGCAGGCGCTGCACCGTCCAGTGGTGTAGCGCCTGCCTGTGTCAGAGGCGTTACGGCATGCCCGGCGGCGGGACGCGTCGCTTCGTCAACTGCTCGAAGGCATACGCCAGGCCGAGCAGTTTCGGTTCACTGCACGCCGTCCCAGCGAAGCTGACACCATAAGGAGCGGGACGGGCGTTGAAGCCGTCAGGCAGTGGCCCTCCCGGCGGCGTATTCGGCACGGTCGCAAACGGCACGATGACGGTGGGATACCCGGGTCTGGCCGAGATCGCCGCACCCGACGCGCCCGGGAACAGCAATGCATCGAGCCTGGCCGACGTCAGTGCCGCATCGATGCCGGTGGTGGCCGCCAGTTCGATATCCTTCCGACGGTCGGCTTCCCACTTGGCACGGTCGCGTTCCAGGTCCACGTCGTCCGAGACATCAAGTTGTGCCTGCGCATACTTGATGGCGCCCATGTTCGCGTGGGCCAGATTCCACGCGCGAAGTTCCGTCAGTGACTTGACCGGTGCGGCGGCACCGAGCGACGCGAGCCAGGCATTGAAGTCGCGTTTCATGCCGTACTTGAGGGCAGACGAGCAGTTGGCATCCTTGCCGTGTACGTCTGTCGGTCCGGCGCACGTGCCCCACAGCAGGAGATTCTTCTCGGGATCGGTGGTCACCACACTCGGAATGTCCACGTCGACGATCTCCGCACCGGCCTGACGCAGCACGGCGATGGCGTCATCCATCGCGGCACGCTGTGCCGGGGTGAGTCCGCCGCGCGGCTCGGTGGTGCCGGGAAGCGTAATCGGGTCGTAGTAGTTGGCGCGCGGAATGCCGATGCGCGCTCCCTTCAGGGCATCAGCCTTCAGGAACGCGGTGTAGTCGCGATTCGGAGGAGCCTGGCAGGCCGTCGTCTCCGCATCATGCGGATCAGGCGCCTGCCCCTCCATGGCCCCCAGCAGAATCGCCGCGTCGGTGACGGTGCGCGCCATCGGGCCCGCCGTGTCCTGATCAGCCGTGATGGGAATGACGCCATACCGGCTGATGCGGCCCACTGTGGGTTTGATGCCGGCCAGCATGTTCTGATTGGACGGGCTCAGAATGGACCCCGATGTTTCACTGCCGACATTCGCCGCCCAGAAGCTGGCCGTGGTCCCCGTGCCCGAACTCGAGCCCCCGGTGCCCAGCACCGGTCGGCCGTCGTCGAAGCGCTGCGGGGTGGCGCCCGCCGGGGCATTCGGTGCCAGCGGCATCACGCCCCGCGGGTCGCGCCGTGGGTCGTACGGATTGAAGCCGTAGCCTTCCAGCGCGTTGTAGTTGCCGGGCATGCCGTTGGCCACCCAGTTGGCCAGCTCGCTCAGCATCGTCTTGGCGATGATGACCGCTCCGGCCTCGATGAGGTGTGTCGTCAGGGTGGCGTCGTAGGGCGGTACCAGCCCGTCGAAGGCCAGGGCGCCACCGGTCGTGGGCATGAAGGACGTGTTGATGTTGTCCTTGAGGGCCACGGGGATGCCGTGCAGCGGCCCCCGGACCTTGCCTGCCGCCCGCTCGCGATCGAGGGCCTCGGCTTGTTCGAGGGCCTTTGGATTTACGGCGATGACGGCGTTCAGCCCGTCTTCGTAGGTCGCGATGCGCGTCAGATACTGGGTGACCAGCTCGCGCGAGGTGATCCTGCCGCCGGCCATGGCGGCCTGCATTTCTGGAATGGTGGCTTCGACTACCGAGAACGGCGCCGCTGGCGGCGGCTGCGGAGCCGGTGCACAGGCCGCGAGGCCGGCGACGACGAGAAGGGCAGCAAGTCGGTGACGCATGGACGGGGATGCTAGCACGCCTGTCCGTCTCCCCCTGTGCCCGAACGGTTCCGTCGCCAGTGGTCGCTGATCCTGTCAGGGGCGGAGCCCCCAGCGACCCGTGCCGCGTGCGGCGATGTAGAGGAAGAGAAACGCATAGAGCGCGGCGAGTTCGCCGCCGTTCTGCACGGGCCAGATTCCCTGACCTGCGTGCGCCATGAAATAGGCGACGGCCATCTGGCCGGAGGCCACAAAGGCCCACAGACTGGTGAAGACGCCCGCGGCA
>JBIIDF010000356.1:0-3007 GCA_044238535.1 Vicinamibacterales bacterium | reverse complement strand
TTCGGCGGTGGTGCTGCCCGAGGTATTCCTGAAGGCGGTGGCCGTTGTGCGCAATGCCGGGCACTCCCTTGACGGGCTGACGACGGTGAATCTCGACTTTCTGCGGCACTACCGCCCGCAGACCAATGTGGTGACGCGTCCGACGGCCGGCACGGGGCGGGGCTATTCACTGACGGGCCATCACGAACTCATGATTCCCCTGCTCGCGGCTGCCCTGGTCGAACGGCACGAGGCGGCTGGCAGGCCGTGAGGCGTCGTGAGGGGTCCGGCGCGTGCGCCGGGTGCCCGGGGTCGTGTAACATTATCGGGTCGTGCCGGAGTAGCTCAGCCGGTTAGAGCGAGCGTCTCATAAGCGCTAGGTCGGCGGTTCGAGTCCGCCCTCCGGCACCAGGTCTTCCACCCGTTCCATTTTTTCCCGCATGTCCCGCGTGCCCGATCTTGTCCGGCGCGTCCGTGCCTTCGTCGACCGCGAGTCCCTGTGGGACCGGGAGACCCGGCTGGTCGCCGCCGTGTCAGGCGGGTCGGATTCTGTCGCGCTGGCGCACCTGCTGGCGCAGTTCACCCACGCAGGTGTCGGCCGCCTGGTGGGCCTGGTGCATGTGCATCACGGCCTTCGAGGCGAGGCGGCAGATGCCGATGCGGCGTTCGTAGAGGCGCTGTCGACGCGGTTGGGGGTGCCGCTGCTGGTCCGGCGTGTCGATGTGCAGGCCCGTGCGCGTGCCGAAGGGTGGTCGCTGGAGGTTGCGGGACGCGAGGCCCGTCTGGCGTGCTACGCCGAGGCGCTGCACACCTACGAGGCCGAGCGGGTGGCGGTGGGCCATACGCGAGGCGACCAGGCGGAGACGGTGCTGTTGCGGCTGGCGCGGGGGACGGGCCCCAGAGGCCTGGCGGCGATGGCCCCGGTGAACGGGTGGCGGGTGCGTCCGCTGTTGGAGACCGACCGCGAGGACCTGCGGGCCTGGCTGCGCGCGCAGGGGGAACCCTGGTGTGAGGATGCGACGAATGCCGACCTGCGTGTGCCGCGGAATCGTGTGCGCGCCGAGGTGCTGCCGTCACTCCGTGCGGTGAATCCCCGGGCCGACGAGGCTCTTGCGCGGATGGCCAGGCTGCAGGCGGCGGATACGGCACTGCTCGAGACCCTGGCCGACGAGGCGTGGACGCGGCTCGTCGTGACACGCGCGGACGAGGTGCAGGTGGATTCTCAGGGGCTGACCGCCCTGCCGGAGGCGCTGGCGACCCGGGTTGCCAGGCGCGCCCTGCAGGCGGCGGGGCTGACCGGCGATGCCCGGCAGACGGCCGTGCTCCGCTCGGGCGCGGCGACTCGTCGTTTCGGACGCGTGTCCGTGCAACGTCTGGGCACGGATGTGGTCTTAAGGAACACCCCCCTTCGTCTTCCTGCGGAGCCGCGGCAAACGGAACTGGGTGCTTTGGTGCTTCCGGTGCCTGGCGTGGTGACGCTGGAGTCAGCGGGGCTGAGCGTGTCGGCGGAGGGGCCCTCTCCGGTTGTGGAGAGACCTCCTCATGCACCCGACCAGGTGTGTGTGTGCGCCGACGTGGCGACCGGCGGACTGGTGGTGCGCGGCTGGCGTGCTGGCGACCGGATTCAGCCGTTCGGGATGCGCGGGCACCGGAAATTGCAGGATGTGTTCGTCGACCGGAAAGTGCCGCGTGACGAACGGTCGATGGTGCCGGTGGTGTGTGCCCACGACGGCATGGTGATCTGGGTGGCGGGTCACGTGCTGAGCGAGCGCGCGCGAGTGACGACCCGCTCGAGCGGCATGGTAGTCTTGAAAATCTGGCGGCGCGTGTCCGCCCGGAGGCCCCTGTGAATTCGACCCTGAAGAACTCTGCCCTCTGGCTGGCCATCGCAGTGGTCTTCCTGCTGGTGTACAACCTGTCGTCCGATCTGCAGCGCAACGAGACGCCGGTCAGCTTCAGCGAATTCATTTCCTGGGTCGATGCCGGGCAGGTCGACTCGGTCACGATTGTGGGCTCGGAAATCACGGGCACCACGAAGGGCAAGGAGTTTTTCCGGAGCATCGCACCCGACCAGTACGACGGTCTGGCCAACCGCCTGATTGAGAAGCGGGTCATCGTCAACGCGAAGTCGCAGTCGACGTCGCCGTGGATGCAGTTGCTGCTGTCGTGGGCGCCGCTGGTGCTGGTGCTGGGCATCTGGATCTTCTTCATGCGCCAGATGCAGACCGGCGGAAACAAGGCCCTGTCGTTCGGGAAAAGCAAGGCGAAGCTGACGGCGAGCGGGCAGAAGAAGGTCACCTTCCGTGATGTGGCCGGCGCCGATGAGGCGAAAGACGAACTGCAGGAAATCATCGAATTTCTCCGTGAACCGCAGAAGTTCCAGAAGCTGGGCGGGCGCATTCCCAAGGGCGTGCTGCTGATGGGACCGCCGGGTACGGGCAAGACGCTGCTGGCGCGGGCGGTGGCCGGCGAAGCCAATGTGCCGTTTTTCTCCATCAGCGGTTCGGACTTTGTCGAGATGTTTGTGGGCGTCGGCGCGTCGCGCGTGCGCGACCTGTTCGAACAGGGCAAGAAGAACGCGCCGTGCATCATCTTCATCGACGAAATCGACGCCGTGGGCCGTCACCGCGGGGCCGGTCTTGGCGGCGGGCATGATGAGCGCGAGCAGACGCTGAACCAGCTGCTGGTCGAGATGGACGGGTTCGAGTCGAACGAGGGCGTCATTCTGATGGCGGCCACGAACCGTCCCGACGTGCTGGATCCGGCCCTGCTGCGTCCGGGCCGCTTCGACCGGCGCGTGGTGGTCAACCGTCCCGACGTCAAGGGACGCGAGGGCATTCTCACCGTCCACACGCGGAAGATTCCCATGGCCGACGATGTGGACGTGCGTGTGCTGGCGCGGGGCACGGTGGGATTCACGGGCGCCGATCTGGCGAACCTGGTGAACGAAGCGGCGCTGCAGGCCGCACGGGTGAACAAGAAGCTCGTGGCCATGAGCGACTTCGAGTTTGCCAAGGACAAAGTGCTC
>JBIIDF010000357.1:0-3007 GCA_044238535.1 Vicinamibacterales bacterium | reverse complement strand
CCCTGAGTACAGGCGAGGGCGGGTGATGGCGGTGAGGCGGGGTCATGCTCTGAGATGAGTCGTTCATCCCGAGGTCCGTTGGGACGCCCTGCCTGTGATACAACCAGGCCCAGCGACACCCCCACCTGTGACGATGCCCCGCCCGTACGGTCCTTTGTATGAAGCGCTCTACACCCAGCGACTCCGCGCGGCGCTGGAGGTGGCGGCTGATCCCGAATTGAGGGCCCTCGATGGTCACGAGGCCCCAGGCCTGCTGGCCAGGCACGTGGCGCAAGAGCTGGTGCGTGTCCTCCAGGGCCTCCACGGGAATCCGGCGCAGCAGGCTGAAGTTACCAATCAGGTACTGGAATTCCTGAGGTCAGGCGCGGCGCATCCGGTGCCCGAGGATGTGGCCGTCGTGATTCCTCCACAGGAATTGCTGTCGGCCGATCGCACGCACACGCCGCCTCGAACCGTGTTGCCGTTCTCGAGCAGCGCCCTGCTCACTCGCGGACGACACGAGCCCAATCTCGCACACGAACTCGCGCGTGAAATCGCCACCGCTGATCGCATCGACGCCATCGTCAGCTTTGTGACGATGGGAGGGGTGCGGACGTTGGTGGATGCGCTGGAGGGCTATGCCGCGAGTGGGCGTCCGCTGCGGCTGCTGACCACGACCTACATGGGCGCCACTGAAGCCGTTGCCCTCGATCGGCTCGCGCGTCTTCCTGGTGTCGAGGTGCGCGTGTCGTTTGATGCCCGTCGATCGCGCCTGCATGCCAAGGCTTGGCTCTTCCGGCGTGACTCGGGCCTCGACACGGCGTATGTGGGATCAGCGAATTGGTCTCGTGCCGCGTTGACCGAGGGACAAGAGTGGATGATCAAGGCGTCGTCCGGTGATCTGCCGGATGTCATCAAGAAGTTTGTCGGCACGTTCGATACGCTCTGGTCAGACCTCGAGTTTGAGGCTTATCACCCTGATCACCCCGAGCAGCGGGCCCGTCTTGTGGCTGCGCTCTCCGCTGAGGCGGGTGGTGTCGGCGGGGATGGGGCCCTGACGTTCTTCACGCTGAGGCCCTATCCCTTCCAGCAGGCGATCCTCGATCGCCTCACAGCGGAGCGTGAGGTGCACGGCCGCACACGCAATCTCGTGGTGGCTGCGACAGGCACGGGCAAGACCATGATCGCGGCGTTTGATTACGCGAGATGCATCGGCCAAGACCGGCAACTGCCTCGTCTGCTGGTCCTGGCACATCGCAGGGAACTCGTGGAGCAGTTGCGTACGACGTTCCGGCAAGTGCTGCGCGAGGGGGCCTTCGGCGAAGTGCTGGCGGACGGGCAGGAACCGAGCGCTGTCGATCATCTGTTCGCCACGATTCAAAGCTTCGGGCGACGGTCGTTCATCGAGCGCTACGGAGTGGCATATTGGGATCACGTGGTGGTGGACGAATGTCACCACGCGCCGGCCGAGTCGTATCGGTTGGTCATGGATCAGCTGCGTCCACGCGTGCTCGTTGGCCTGACCGCCACGCCCGAACGTCAGGATGGCCGTTCATTGCTGGCTGACTTTGACGGACATATCGGTGCCGAACTGCGCCTGTGGGAGGCGCTGGAACGTCGCCTGCTGGTGCCGTTCGAGTATCACGGCCTGCACGACAACGTCGACCTGCGCAATGTCGCATTTACTCGAGGGCGCTATGCCGTCGATGGTCTCGACCGCGTCTTCACCGGCGACACGGCGCGCGCGAGCCTCGTGCTGGCGCAGCTGCACAAGCGTGTCGCCAATGTGAGAGACATTCGCGCACTGGGCTTCTGTGTCAGCGTGGCACACGCCAATTTCATGGCGGCACAATTCAATCAGTGGGGCGTGCCGTCCATGAGTCTCCACGGAGCCAGCAGCGACGATGACCGACGCCTTGCGCGAGTGCGGCTGGCGTCGCGCGAGGTGAATGTTATCTTCACCTGCGACCTGTATAACGAAGGCGTCGACTTACCATTTGTGGATACGCTGCTGCTCTTGCGGCCGACAGAGAGTGCGACGCTCTTCCTGCAGCAGTTGGGCCGCGGGCTTCGGCTCAGCGACAACAAGTCAAGTTGCCTCGTACTCGACTTCATCGGTCTCCATCGTCAGGAATTTCGATTTGATGTGCCGCTGGCTGCCTTGACCGGACTGCCTCGCGGTTCGCTGAAGGACGCCGTCGAACAGCAGTTTCCGCTGTTGCCCAGTGGCTGCCAGCTGGTACTCGACCGGGTAGCGCAGGAACAGGTGCTTAGCAACCTCCGCCGGTCGTTGCAGGGGGGCCTGCGGCGGTTAGTGGATGACCTCAGGGAGGTATCGCAGCGCGCACACGGCACGCCAGTGACACTCGCACATTTCCTCGAGGCATCGGGGCGCGATGTGGATGATGTGTTCACCGAGACCCTGTCGTGGGCATTGTTGCGTCGGGAGGCCGGCTGGCCGGTGGCGCCAGTGGGCCCGGACGAGGCCAGCCTCGCCAAGCGCCTTCGCATGCTGCTGCACCTCGACGACCCCGAGCGCCTGCGGTTTTATCGCGACTGGCTGAGGGGTGTGCCCCAAGTGCATGTGCACGGCGATGCATGGACGCAGATGCTGGCCTATGCCATGTTCGAGCAGCCGAATCGCTTCATGACGGGCGCTCAGCTCATGGAACTCTTCGAGGCGCACCCGGCCGTGCGTGAAGATGCCGAGAGCCTGTTTGACGTCCTGCTCGATCGGGTCGGACGCACCACGCCTGCCGTACCCGGGCACTGGCCGTGGCCGCTGGCCTTGCATCGCACCTATCTGCGTCGCGAGATTCTGACGGCCGTGGGGTACTGGCATACGCAGGCCAAAGCCCCATCGCGTGAGGGCGTCCTGCGCATCAAGGACCGGAAGCTCGAACTGCTGTTCGTGACGCTCAACAAGTCGGATCGCCACTTCACGCCCACGACCAGCTACGACGACTATGCCGTCGATGCCACGCACTTCCACTGGCAGTCACAGAGCCAGACGAACGCCGAGGGTGAG
>JBIIDF010000071.1:0-10781 GCA_044238535.1 Vicinamibacterales bacterium | reverse complement strand
CAGGAGGCACCGGTTGTCGCCCCGGACGTGATGTCCCGCGTCGGTGAGACAGCCGGCCGTTTATGGCGGCCTGTCGTGATGCCGCTCCTCGTCGTCCTTGTCGTGGCGCTGGCCTTCCTCACGGTCTTCCGCCCGCTGGTGCGCGGCCTGCTGGCGCGTGCCGCCGAGCCGTCGCCGCTGGCCGTCGCCCTCGGGCCCGGCGTGGCCACCGCGGGTGCCGGTGGCGGCTCGTCAGGCACGTCGCCCGCGCCGCCGATGAGCGTGGTTGGGGTGCAGATGCCGGACGGTGTGCCGAGTATCGCCGAACTCCAGAGTCAGTTTGAGGCCCAGCTCGACCGTGACCTCGTGGCGCAGGGCATGACACCCGAGCGCCGTGTGCCGATTCTCACGAAGAAGATTGCACGACGTGCCGATGCCGATCCGGCACAGGTCGCCTCTGCGATGCGCGGCTGGCTGGCCGGCAAGTAATCGAGGAGCCTGCTGATGCCTGCCCGTCTGTCGATTACCGGCGCCCGCAAGGCCGCGATTGTCATCATGGCCCTCGGCGACGAGAGTGCGGCCAAGGTGTTCCAGCACATGGATGAGACCGACATCGAGCGCATTGCGCGC
The DNA here is from genome assembly GCA_044238535.1 of Vicinamibacterales bacterium. Classification (GTDB taxonomy): domain Bacteria; phylum Acidobacteriota; class Vicinamibacteria; order Vicinamibacterales; family UBA2999; genus VFZN01. Next base: position 10,172 of record JBIIDF010000071.1, on the reverse strand, counting down.
GAGGTTGCCTCGCTGGGCACCCCATCGGTTGACGTGACCGAGACCGTGCTCACGGAGTTTCATCAGATGACCAGTGTGGCCGACACCCCTGTGCAGGGCGGGGTCGATTCGGCACGCCGCCTGCTCGACAAATCGCTGGGTCCCGAATCGTCGCGGCGCATTGTCGACAAGGTGATGAAGCGTGTCTGGTTCTCGAGCCTCGAGAAGGCAAACCCGCAGCAGCTGTCGAAGTTCCTGCTGGGTGAGCATCCGCAGACTGTGGCCCTGATCCTGGCGCACCTCAGTCCGGCGCATGCGAGTGAACTGATTGCCCAACTGCCCGAAGAAACCCGTGCCGATGTGATGATGCGCATGGCTAGCCTCGACGACATCTCGCCAGAGGTCATCAGCCGCATTTCCAGCGTCATCGAGCAGCGCGTGAAGTCGCTCGCGGGCGCGTCCCGGGAACAGCAGGGTGGTGTGCGCGCGGTGGCGGAACTGCTCAATCGCATCGAGCGCAGTGTCACGCAAGGCACGCTCGACTCGATCGAGCGCCGCTCGTCGGAGATGGCCGCCCGCATCCGGAATCTCATGTTCGTGTTCGAGGACCTCGCAGGCATCGAAGAGGTCGGCATCCGGGAAGTGGTCAACCGTGCCGACAAGAAGGTGCTGGCCATGGCCCTCAAGGGCGCCAGCGATGACATCAAGGACCGCTTCTTCGCGAACATGTCGAAACGTGCCGGTGAGCTCATGAAGGAAGACATGGAACTGCTCGGCGCCGTGCGGCTGAAGGACGTCGAGAAAGCGCAATCCGACATGGTCGCCATCGTGCGGACACTCGAGGAAGAGGGCCTCGTGACCACCGGTGGCGATGGTCAGGGAGACGAGTATGTCCAGTAGCCGCGCGCGACTCTGTCAGGGCGCCGTTGCGGTCGAGCCGTTTGACTGGCCGGGCGGGATGCTGCCGCGCCATGTGCCCGTCGAGCTTCCACCACCGGCCACGGTGGACACGACGGCCATCGAGCGTGACGCCTTCCTGAAGGGTTATCAGCAGGGAGAACACGCCGGACTCGAGGCCGCCGCCGTGCGCGGGGAAGACATGCTCGCGCGGCTGGTACAGTCAGTGGCCGACCTGCAGATGGTCCGCGCAGACATGCTGCGTCGCACCGAACGGCAGGTGGTCGAACTGGCGGTCGCCATCGCACGCAAGGTGGTGCACCGCGAGTTGTCCCTCGACCCGTCGCTCCTGCTGACGATGGCACGGGTCGCACTCGACCGTCTGGCTGACACGACTGGGGCGACGGTCCATCTGCATCCGCACGATCATGCCTCGGCGGTGCGCCACGGAGTCCCCGACCTGCCCGGCGGTGTGGCCCTGGCGGCCGATCAGGCGATTCCGCGTGGCGGATGTCTGGTGCGTTCCGATGCCGGAGTGATTGACCTGACGGCCGACCTGCAGATCGACGAGGCGGCACGGGTGCTCATCGGAGACGTGGCTTGAGATGCGGACGTCCTGCGCGATGATGCCGGCGGACCCCCCAACGCGACATCCACTCGACGTCGCCGGCTACCTGGCGAGGCTCTCGGCTGCAGAGCTGGCGCCGATGATGGGACGCGTCGTGCGCGTGACGGGTCTCGTGGTGGAATCCGCCGGCCCGCGGGCCCGCGTCGGGGAAGTCTGCGAACTGTGCGGCGCACCTGGCACGACGCCGCGGCTGGTGGAGGTCGTGGGCTTTCAGGATGGGCGTGTGCTCTCGGTGCCGCTGGGTGATACCGGGGGTATTCGTCCAGGCGACCGCATCATCGCCCGCGGCCGATCCGCGGCGATGCCCGTCGGGCCGCAGCTGCGGGGACGGGTGGTCGACGGCATGGGCGTGCCGATGGATGATCGGGGTCTCCTGCAGGCGGCGGCCCAGGCACCGCTGAGGCCCCCGGCACTCAATCCGCTGGCGCGCGCCGGCGTGACCACTCCCATCGGGACCGGCGTGCGGGCGATCGATACCCTGCTGACCTGCGGCCGTGGACAGCGCATTGGTCTGTTTGGTGGCAGCGGTGTCGGCAAGAGCACGCTGCTCGGCATGATGGCTCGCGGCACGGCCGCTGACGTCGTGGTGCTGGCACTCGTGGGTGAACGCGGCCGCGAAGTCAGAAGCTTTCTCGAGCACGACCTCGGGCCCGACGGCCTGCAGCGCTCCGTGGTGGTGGTGTCGACCTCGGACAGTCCGCCACTGGTGCGGTTGCGCGCAGCGTATGGCGCGACGGCGGTGGCCGAGTACTTCCGTGATCAGGGCCTCAATGTGCTGCTGATGATGGATTCCGTGACGCGTGTTGCCATGGCACAGCGCGAGGTGGGTCTGGCTGCCGGAGAACCGCCGACCGCCAAAGGGTATCCGCCCTCGGTCTTCGCCATGTTGCCGGGACTGCTCGAGCGCGCGGGCAACGTGCGGGGGGCAGGCAGCATCACGGCCATCTATACCGTGCTGGTCGATGGCGACGACACCAACGAACCCATCGCCGATGCGGTCCGCGGCATTCTCGATGGCCATATCGTGCTGTCGCGCGATCTGGCCGGTCGCAATCACTATCCCGCCATCGACATGCTGTCGAGCATCAGCCGGACGATGCCCGATGTGACCGACGACGCGCATCGCGCGCGTGCGGCGCAGGTGCGCGAGTGGCTCGCGACACTGCGGGACAGCGAGGACCTGGTCAGCGTCGGCGCCTATGTGCGCGGGTCGAGCCCGCGCATCGACGCGGCGCTCGACCACAAGGACGCAGTCCAGCGTCTGCTGTGTCAATCTGCCGCTGAGGTTGTGGCGTTCGGGGACGCCGTGCACGCCCTGCACAGCCTGTAGCCCATGACGCCGTTCCGCTTCCGTGCCGACGTGGTGCTGGTGCTGCGGCAGCAACAGGAGTCGGCGGCTCGCGACGAAGTTCTGCGGTGTCAGTCTGCCCGCGACCAGGCTCATCAACAGACCACCGCCCACCGTGCCGCGCTGGCGCGCGCCATGGAGGAAGCGTGTGCGGCACAACAGCAGCGCGTCGACGCCTGGCAACGCGGTTGGCATCGAAATTGGATACAGAAACTGCAGCGCGATGTGGAAGTCAGCCAGCAGGCCATTGCAGCGGCGGAGACCGCCCTGGCCCAGGCAATGGCCGCGCTGAACCTCGCCCGGCAGCGCCGCCGGGTGCTGGAACGCCTGAAGGTGCGTGCCGTCCAGCGCTATCAGCTGGAGGTCACGCGGAACGATAACCGGACGATGGATGCGCATGCGGTGATCCGCTATGCCGCCCGTCAGAGAGAAGGAGACGCGCGTGACTATTAATGGACTATCCGGAACGAGCGGCACCACCGCATCGGTCAACCGCACCGATGTGGCTGGCGGGGCCATGGGCCATGACGCCTTCCTCACGCTGCTGGTGACGCAGCTGCAGAACCAGGATCCGACGCAGCCGCAGGCGGACGGCGAGTTTCTGGCACAGCTCGCCCAGTTCAGTTCCCTGGAACAGCTGCAGGCCATGAACCAGAAGCTCGACGTGCTGAATCAGTTCTTCACCCAGATGCAGACGGTGACCCAGGCCGTCACGCCTTCCGAGGGGCAATAACATGTCATTCTCCGCCGCACTCACGGGGCTTGCCGCCAACCAGCAGAAGCTGGCGGTGATCGGCAACAATCTCGCCAACATCAACACCGTGGCCTTCAAGGCCAGCGATATCCGCTTCGGTGATTTGCTCAGCCAGAGCGCGTCCTCGTCCGGCAACAACCCGGCGCAGGTGGGCATCGGCGTGACGACCGGCACCATCACGTCGACGTTCTCGCAGGGCGGTGTCGACGCGACCGGCGTCAACACGCATGTGGCCATTCAGGGCAACGGCTTCTTCATCGTCGGGGGTGAGACGGAAGGCTATACCCGTGCCGGCGACTTTGCGTTCGACGCCACCGGACAGCTGGTGACCTCTGACGGCCTTCCGGTGCTCGGCTACACCCAGATCAATCCGCTGACCGGCGAGGTCGTGACGACCGGCACGCCCGCTCCCATCGTGGTGGCCCCTGGCAGCCTGCGCCAGCCCGTGGCCACGACCGTGGTGAAGACGGTCACAAACCTGGATGCCGAGACCCCGGTGGGCGGAACATTCGCCTCGACCCTGCGCATCTACGATTCGGTTGGCGCGTCGCACACGGCCACGGTCACGTTTACCAAGACCGGTAACGGGGCCTGGACCTATGCGGTCACCGTTCCGGGTGAAGACATTGCTGGTGGAGTCGCCGGAGCTCAGGTTCAGCTGGCTGCCGGCAATCTTGCCTTCAATGCCCAGGGCACCCTCGCGCAGGTGAATGGGGCAGCACCTGCGGACGTGGTCATCGCCGGGCCGGCCTGGGCCAATGGTGCCGCCGGTGGCAATCTGACCTGGGAACTGGTCGGCGGTGCCGGTGCTGGTGTCCTGACCGGATTCCGTTCACCGTCGGCGACGGCGTCCACGTCGCGGAACGGGTCGCCCACCGGTGTGCTGACCGACGTCACCATCAACACGCGCGGCGAGATCGAAGCGTCGTTCGGCGGCGAGTCGGTCGTTGTGGCGCAGCTGGCCATGATGACGGTCAACAATCCGCTGGGTCTCGTCAAGGCCGGTGGCAATCTCTACAGGCTGACGCAGGCGGCTGGCGAGCCCAACATCGGCGTTGCCGGCGAAGGTGGACGCGGCATTCTCACCGCAGCGGCGCTCGAGCGGTCGAACATCGACATCGCGCGCGAATTCACCCAGATGATCCTCGCGCAGCGGGGCTACCAGGCCAACTCGAAAACCATCACCGTGGTGGACGAGATGTTCATGGACGCCATCAACCTCAAGCGCTGACGCTCATGGATCTGATGCGGACGGCCGTGCGTGACGGAGCCGCAGGAGAGTGGATGCCCCCGGCGGGTCCTCCGTCTGACGGACCCGACGGTGAGGCATTCGCTGCGGTATTCGTTCAGGCCGTCATGCCGCTGCCTGTGCATCCCGTCCGTGCCGATGCGCGACCGGACGAGGAGACCGATGGTCTGCCGCTCGCGCACGACCGCATCGAGGTCAGCGCGACGGCGTCACTGGTCTCGCTGTTCGTCGGGCGTCTCCATCTCGGGGAATCGCACACGGACCACACGGTCCCGGTCGTCGATCCCCGGACGACTGCTATGGCACTGGAGCCCGCCGTTGCTGACGCGGATGCCGCTGTGGCGTGTGCGGTCGACCGCCTGTGGCCGCAGCCCGAGCCGCAACCCGCGATGACATGGCGTGCGGAAACGCACGCATGGCCTCTGACGGAGGATGTCACGACACACAGCACGGCGGATGCCGCTGACGCCTCGGGCGCCGTTCCCGACGCGGACGGGCCCGGCTCGCACGCGGTTGTCCCTGCGGCGTCCCAGGGGCCTGCGGCGGCTGCCGTCGCAGTGCTGCGAGGACGGACGGGCCAGGCGTCATCACCGGACACCGGGCTCATACCCGCTGCGGATCTCACGCGGCCTCTGCCACCACGCGAGGCCAGCGGTCCGCGAGCTGTGCTGACGCTGGCGCAGGCGTTGCGCCCGCATGCACCAGTGGCGGTGGCGTCTGATGCGGACATTCGACCGGACGGACGCCTGACCGCACGCGCACTCGAGACGACACTCGATGCGGAACTGCCGCCGCAGCTGATTGACGCCATCCGCGTCCAGGCGCGCAGCGGCGTGCAGGAGGCCCGCATCCGCCTGCGGCCCGACGTACTCGGGGAGGTGTCCATGGTCATTGCGGTCGCTGGCGGCATCGTCAGCGCCACGATCGAGGCCGAGTCGCCCGTGGTACGGCACTGGATGGAGCGCCATGAAGGTCTGCTGCGCGAACGGCTCTCAGAGCAGGGATTGCAGTTGGCACACTTCGACGTCAAGGCCGATGAGCGGCCACGCGACGGCGAACGGCAGCGTCGCGAACCGCGCGATGCGCCTCAGCCTCAAATGATGACTCAGGCACAGCGGGAACGCGCGGCCCGTCGATTCGCGGCGATGCTCTGAGCCTCGCTGCCGCACAGGAAGGGGACAGACGACGATGGTGACGAATCCAACGGGACGGAGCACAGGCCCTGGTCACGCGCTCTTCGACCAGGTGATGGCCAAAGTGGATACCAACGGCGACGGGCAGCTGAATGCCTCCGAGTTCAAGGCGTTCCTCGGCGACGTGCTTGGCGCCGCCACGGCGCGGCGCAGCACGACGCCGGCCTCTGCACCCACCGGCACAGGCCGTGTGTCGCCGGTGCGGCAGTATCTCAATACGCTGGACGTTCAGGTGGCGGGTCCGCGGGTCGGTGTGCTGTCACGTGAGGGCACCAGCGCTCCCACGCGGGAGATGCGCGACCAGCTGACCTGGGGCGGCGTGGGGCGGATGGAAGGGTTCGAGGTGGGTTCCAGCTACGGGGGCGACATGAAAGCCCGGAACTCGGTGAAGAACACCTTCGGACGCATTGCGAGCCGGTACCCGTCGCAGCCGAGCAGCATCGACCGCATCATGGCCGATCCGGACTTCCAGGCGGCGTTCCCGAACGCGCGCCGGCTCAGCTTCGACAAGATCGACTTTGGTGGCGTGATGTCTGACTTCGAGAGCGGAAGTCCGGTAGGCGTGGTGGACGTGCTGACCTCGGCCGACCCCACGACGGATCGCGCGCGCGGGTGGGCCTGGCAGCCTGACTGATCGTCCGGTCGGGTGTGGGCGGCCGGTCTCCGGTGCCCGCCCGGCCGAGGGGAGCGATGAGGCGGGTCGCGGCCGGGCGTGGCGAACTGCCCCGCACGTCCGCCCCGGCAGGTGACGACTGTCCCACTTTGGGCGCACGTTCCGGCACGGCGTCCGGACTCCTGCTGCCATCGCAGCGAATTCCGGCTGGCATCGCATTTGCTCTCGCAAGGGCGCATGAGCGATGTGTCGCAACACACCACAGAGACTCGGGCGGCCCGTCGACGTCCATCGACTCGGATGATGGCGATCGTGGCCCTCGTGCTGCTGGCGGGTGCCGGCGGTGGTTTCTACGTGTTCAAGGTCAGAGGTGCAGAGGCCGCCGAGCCGGCGGCGTCCGTTGCGGAACCACGCGGGGCCGTCGCCTTCAGTGCGCTCACCGTGAATCTGGCCAGTGCGCCCAGCCGGCACTTTCTCCGCGCCACGGTGCAGATCATCGTTGGCAGTCCAGCAGTCGCCCACGACCTGGAAGAGTCGGCAGCCGACATGGCCCGGGCCCGCGCGGCCATGGTCGACGTGCTGTCAGCGCAGACGGCCGACCAGCTGGTCACGGCCGAAGGAAAGACCGCGGTGCGGAAGGTCCTGACCGAGCGACTGGTGCACGACCTGCATGGCCTCGAGGTAGTCGATGTCCTCTTCTCCGATTTCGTTGTCCAGTACTAGCCCCGAGGGCCAGATCTCGGCCGTACCGTCCACGCTCGCCGATGTGGCGTGCACGGTCGACTTTCTCGTCGGCACCGCACGCCTGTCAGTGCGCGACTGTCTGGCTCTCGAGCCCGGCAGTATCGTCCGCCTGCAGCAGTCGGCAGGGGCCGATGTCGAGATCCGGGTGCAGGGTGTGACGCTCGCACGCGGAGAAGTCGCGATCATTGATGACCTGACGGCCTTGCGCATCAGCAGCATTGCCCCGGCGCCGGGCGTTGAGGAGCTCTGAGATGCTGCTCGCGCTTGCCCAGGCGCTGCCAGTGCCCGACCCCGTCGGCATTCCCGGACGCGCCATGGTCACGACGATTGTGGTGCTGGCACTGCTGGCCGGTGCCGCCTGGTGGATCCGTCAGCGCGCGGGCGCGGTGGCAGGTGCGCGTGCGACGCTGTCCGTCGAATCTGCGATCTCGGTTGGCGACCGGCGCTCGCTGGTGATTGTGCGGGTCGAGCACCGACGCCTGCTGCTGGGCATGACGCCGTCGCAGGTCTCGCTCGTCGCCGAACTGCAGCCCGAGTGTGCGGCACACCTGGCGTCTGCGACCACACCAGAGGCGCAGTCATGACCGTGTCTACCGGGGCAGGGCGTCTTGTCGCGCGCGCCGCCACCGTCGGCCTGCTGCTGGGGGTGATGGCGGTGCCAGTGGCTGCGCAGGAGGCACCTGGGACTCAGCTCAATCTCGACATCAATGGCGTGGGTTCGGTATCGGCTCCGCTACAGGTCGTGGTGCTGATGACACTGCTCACCTTCCTGCCGGCGGCCCTGATCATCCTGACCTCATTCACGCGCATCGCGATCGTGTTCCATTTCCTGCGGCAGGCACTTGGCACGCAGGACATGCCGTCCAACCAGATTCTCGTCGGCCTCACGTTGTTTCTGACGGCGTTCATCATGGGACCTGTCGTCGAGCAGGTGAACGAGGCGGCCGTGCAGCCTGTGGTGGCCGGACGCATCAGTCTGACCGATGCGTTCGACCGCGGCGCGCCCCCGCTGCGCGAGTTCATGCTGCGCCAGACCCGCGAGGCGGATCTGGCGCTGTTCGTGGAAATGAGCCGGTTGCCTGCACCAGAGACGCCCGCGGACCTGCCGATGCGGGTGGTGGTGCCGGCCTTTGCGATTTCCGAGCTGAAGACCGGATTCCAGATGGGGTTCTTTCTGTTTCTGCCCTTCCTGATCATCGACCTGATCGTCTCCACGACCTTGCTGTCGATGGGCATGATGCAGCTGCCGCCCGCCATGATTTCCCTACCGTTCAAAGTGCTGCTGTTCGTCCTGATTGATGGATGGAATCTGCTGGTGTCGTCCCTCGTGCGGAGTTTCAGCTGATGTCCGATGCTCTGGTGGTGAGCCTGGTGCGCCAGGCGCTCGAGATTTCCGTCATGGTGACGATGCCGATGCTGCTGGCCGGGTTGCTGGCGGGGGTGCTGGTCAGCATTTTCCAGACCGTCACCTCGATTCAGGACAACGTCCTCAGTTTCATTCCGCGTGCGATGGCGATCTTTGCCGTGTTCGCGTTCACCTTCCCGTGGATGCTGCAGGTGCTGACGAGTTTTGCGACCGGGCTCATCCGCCGGCTCCCGGATCTGGTTCGATGAATGAGTTCGACGTGCTGGCGCGGCTGGGGCTGGTGCTGGCGCGTCCGGCGGCCCTGATTCTGGCGTCGCCGGTGCTGGGAGGCGTGTATTCGCCTGCCACCGTGCGCATCGGGATCGCCGTGGTGGTGGCGCTGACCCAGGTGACCGTGGTCACGTTGCCTCCGGTGCCCGACCTGCCGACGCTGGTCGTCGTGATGGCGCACGAAGTGATTGTCGGCACAGCGCTGGCCATGTCGGTGCGGGTGCTGATCGCGGCCGCCGAACTCGGGGGGCAGCTGAGCGGCACGCAGATGATGCTCTCGTACGGCTCGATGGTCGACCCCCAGTCGGGCGTGCGGAATGGCGTGCTCGCGACGCTCTATGCCAACCTGACCATCTTCGTCTTCTTCCTCATCAACGGTCATCACGCGCTGTTGCGGATGGTGACCGAGTCGTACCGCACCCTGCCGATGGGGACCGGGTCGATCAGCGGCGCGGTGGTGACCAGCGTCATCGACATGCTGGGGGTGGTGTTTGTGCTCGGATTCCGGCTGGCGGCCCCCCTGATCGTGGTGCTGCTGGTGGTCGAGTGTGCGTCGGGGCTGCTGACGCGCAGTGCGCCGTCGCTCGATCTCATGTCGCTGTCGACGCCTGTGCGTCTCCTGGCCGGCATCACGGCTGTTTCGGCGGTGACTCCGGCGTTTGCCGGACTCATTCAGCGCTTTGTGACCGTCACTACCGAACTGGGGCTGCAGCTGGCCTCGGGCTTCCGCTGAGCACGGCCGATGTCCGAGTCCGGTGAACGCACCGAACACCCCACCGCGAAACGTCTCAAGGACGCACGCGAGAAGGGACAGGTGGCCCGGAGCCCTTCTCTCGTGGCGGCCCTGAGTCTGGTGGCCACCACCGGCGCGCTGGGCTGGCTGGGCGCGTTCGCGATGCAGCGCATGGAAACGCGTCTGGCCGAGGGCCTGATGGAACTGGCCGAGGTGGGTCGGGCCCCGCTCGATCCGGGGACCCTTGGCAGCCTCATGATGGCGGACCTGGTGCACCTGCTGCTGATTGTCGGCCCGTTGCTGGCGGTGGCGGCTGCGGGCGCGGTGGCGGGCAATCTGGCCCAGACCGGCTGGGTCGTCGCGTCAAAACGCCCCGTCATTGACTTCGCCCTGCTCAG
>JBIIDF010000355.1:0-3008 GCA_044238535.1 Vicinamibacterales bacterium | reverse complement strand
CCGCGCGAGGACCGACGATCCGCTGGCCACGGAGTGGCGCTCCTTCCTCTCGACTCGATGTCTGTCGAGGGACGCATTCTGCTCACGTGCTGCCGCGCCGTGTTGCAGGAACCTGACCGGGCCGGGCTCATACAACTCGTGTCGGGGCCGGTAGACTGGGGGCGACTGGGGGCGCTGGCGGCCAAACACCGCGTGCTCCCCCTGCTGCATCACCACCTGAGCACTTGCTCGCCAACAGCACTTCCCGCCGCACGACTGCGTCACCTGGCCGTCCGCGTGGCCGCGCACGCGGCCCGCAACATCCGCCTGTCCCAGGAAACCGCCCGGCTCTGCGGGCTTCTGGATGCCGCCGGCTGCACCGCGATGGCCTTCAAGGGCGCACCGCTGGCCGTCACCCTCTACGGAAAGAGATCCCTCCGCCAGTCGTGGGACATCGACCTGCTGGTGTCCGAGGAGGACAGGTACCGTGCGCAGCAGGTCCTGGCGGCGGAAGAATACCGGCGCAGAGCGTCATACGACTGGGCCCAGGATCTTGTGCATCCCGTCACACAGGTGGCCGTCGACCTCCACTGGTCGCTGACGCCGCGCGTGTTCGCCCTGCACATCGATACCCGCGGATTGCTGGCCCGTCGGATGTTCGTGACGATCGATGGCGCGCAGATACCCGTCGCAGCTCCGGAAGACCTGCTGTGCATTCTGTGCCTCCAGGCGGCCAAGGATTTCTGGGAACGACGACAGCATCTGGAGTCTCTCCTGAAGGTCACGGACATCGCTGAACTGCTGCGTGTGATGCCGAACCTCAACTGGCACCAGGTGACTGCCGCCGCGCGACAGGACGGCTGGCAGCGCATTCTGCACTTCGGGCTGGCACTCGCCAGCGGCCTGCTCGACGCCCCGCTGCCGCCGCAGGTGGCGGCTGCGGTGCGCGCCGACCACACCGCCGGCGTCCTGGCTGCCGATGTCTCCCGACGACTTTTTTCTGCCGAAGATCTCGCGGGCTTCAACCTCGACGAGGCGTCGTTCACCCTGCGGGACCGTGTCCGGCAACTCCGTTTTTTCCTGTCGATGCGGGAGCGACCACGCGACTGGGGAGGGCACGCGGTAGCCGTCAGCCGGTCGATCGTCCCGCGCATGCGGAAGGCCTGGTCACGCGCCCGTTCCGTGAGTCCTCTGACATGACGCACCGCGACGGCGCGGGCTCCGCTCAGGCCGGAGTCCCACCCACCACCGACGGCCGTGACCCGGCCCTGGCACCTGACACGCCTCCCGATGGAGACGGCGCACTCGTCCGCACGTGGCGACTCCTGCGATGGACGCTGGGCTGTGTGTTCACCATCGCCCCCCGCCTGACGACCGGTCTCATTGCCGTCAGCATCGTCGAGGGCCTGATGCCGCTGTTCCTGTTTCTGGCGATCCGGGGCGTGATCACTACGCAGGCCGTCGGAACGGTCGCGGGGGCATCGTCGACACCGCTCCGGTGGTGGCTCGTTGCGCTCTTTCTGGCCGCCGTCGGCGAGGCGCTCGTCACCCAGACCGGGAAACTCCTGCGCGCGCGGCTCCTCGCCGAGGCCGACCGAGACCTGACCGCTGCCGTGCTCGACAAGGCCACGACGCTCCCAGTGGACGTGCTCGAGGAGCATCGATCCCAGGATACGCTGAACCGTCTCCGCAGCCGGGTGGCGGCACGTCTGGTCGAGCTGATCAGCCGCGTGACGTACATCCTCGCGGCCGGCATCCAGATCGTCACGCTCGCGACCGCGTTGATGCGCGTGGAGCCGCTCGTGGCCCTGTTCGCCCCACCATGCTTCTTGCCATTTCTGCGATATGACCTGTCGCTCGGCCGACGTCGGTTCGGGGACCAGCGACAGCAGTCCGAATCGCGGCGCCTGGTCAGCTACTACGTCGACCTGCTGACGTCCGCCCGACAGGCGGCCGAAGTGCGGCTCCTGGGCATCGCACCGCACCTCATCGGTCGCTTCCGGGCGGTGATGGATGCCACCGCACGCGATGACGCACGTCGACAATGGCAGGCATTCCAGGGAGCCGTCGTGTTCTCCACCATCAGCCTGGTGGTCTTCGTCGCCCTGCTCGCGCGCGTGGCCTCCCGCGGGACCAGTGACCCTCACGCCATCGGCAATGTGGCCTTCTTCGCCGCAGCGTCGCTCAGACTCAGAGGGGCGCTGGAGCGCGTCGTCAACTCGACGTCGGACGCGATGGAACAGCTCGGTCACGCCGCGGCGGTGCGATCGTTCCTCGCGCGCATGCCCGACAGGCCAGCGCCGTCCCTGGCCCATCTGCCGTCTCCGTTTCACCCGGACCTGCGGTGCGAGCACGTCTCCTTTCGCTATCCAGGCACCAGCATCGACGTCCTGCAGGACGTGTCACTCGACATCGCGGCGGGTGAAACGGTGGCGATCGTCGGCGAGAACGGGTCGGGAAAGTCGACACTCGTCAAGCTGCTGGCCGGCTTCTACCAACCGACCGCTGGACGAATTCTGCTGTCCGGCTGTGACCTGCGGGAACTGGCCCCGGAATCGGTGCATCAGCACATCGCGTTCTTTTTCCAGGAGGGCGCCCGCTATGCCGCGAGTGTCTCGGACAACGTCGCCTACGGCGACTGGCCACGGTTACGCGACGACCGTGCGAGCGTGGAGCGGTTCGCCGCCCGTGCCGGCGTCGCCAGCCACGTGCAGCGCATGCCCCAGGGGTACGACACCGTGCTCGGCCGGCAGTTCGGCGACTACGAGCCCTCGGGCGGAGTCTGGCAGCGTATCGCGCTGGCCCGGGTGCTGGCTCGCGACGCCGCGCTGCTGATCCTCGACGAGCCGACAGCCAACGTCGATGTCCGGGCGGAGTATGAACTGTTCTCGCAGTTTGCGACGCTCGCCGCCGGACGGACGACCATCCTCATCTCGCACCGCTTCTCCACCGTATCCATGGCCAACCGCATTCTCGTCCTGGCGGACGGACGCATTGTCGAGCAGGGCACACACCACGCCCTGCTCGCC
>JBIIDF010000070.1:0-10869 GCA_044238535.1 Vicinamibacterales bacterium | reverse complement strand
CGCTCTGGTAGTCGTCTGCACCGTGCCCCGGGGCCGTGTGTACGATGCCCGTCCCGGCCTCAAGCGTCACGTAGTCCGCGAGGATGGCCAGAGAATCGCGCTCGTACAGGGGATGGCGGAAGGCCAGCCGTTCCATCACGGCGCCCTCGAAGGTCACCAGCGGTTCGCCGAGGATCCGCCCCGTACGTGCCGCGACGGTCTCGGCCAGGTCGCGGGCGACGATGACGACCGTCCCCTGCACGTCGTAAGCACCGTAGACGTAGCTCGGGTGAAAGGCGACGGCCAGGTTCGATGGGATGGTCCACGGGGTGGTGGTCCAGATGAGCACCGACACCTCGCGACCGTCCAGCGCGGGGACGCGCGCCGCGAGATCGGCCCGGGCGGATTCCGCCAGGGGAAACGCCACGTAAATCGAAGGCGACACATGCGCCTCGTATTCCACCTCGGCTTCGGCCAGCGCCGTGCGGCAGTGCGTGCACCAGTGCACGGGCTTCTTGCCCTTGTAGACCATGTCCTGCGCCACAAACTTCCCGAGCGCACGCACAATCGATGCCTGATAGCGGAATGCCATCGTCTTGTAGGGGTCGTCCCACAGGCCGAGAATCCCGAGGCGCTTGAAGTCGCGGCGCTGGATGTCGAGGTATTTCTCGGCATAGGCGCGGCACTCGCGGCGGAAGTCAGCGGTTGACAGGGTCTTCTTCTTCGGGCCGAGTTCGCGGTCGACCTTGAGTTCGATGGGGAGTCCGTGGCAATCCCAGCCCGGCAGATACGGCGCATCGAAGCCCGCCATGTTGTGCGACTTGACAACCAGATCCTTGAGAATCTTGTTCAGGGCCGTGCCGATGTGAATCTCACCGTTGGCGTAGGGCGGACCGTCGTGCAGCAGATACGTAGGCGCACCGGCGCGGGCCTTCCGGATCTGGCCATACAGGTCCATGGCATCCCAGCGGGCGATGGCCTCGGGCTCGGCCGTCTGCAGGTTGGCCTTCATCGAGAAGGTGGTGCGGGGCAGGTTGCAGGTGTCTTTCCAGTCAGCCATGGCGAGCCTCTATTGTAATGTCAGGGGCTCGGGACGCGAGGGCGGAGCCACAGGAGAGACATGCCACTGACACGGCCGGTTGCCACGGTGTTCTTTGATGTCGATTTCACCCTGATTTATCCGGGGCCCACGTTTCAGGGGCCCGGGTATGCGGAGGCCTGTCGGCGCTTCGGCGTCGAGGTCGACCCGCAGCAGTTTGATGCGGCGGTGAACGCGTCGTCGTTCATCCTGGACGAGGTGGAGGAACCGCTCTATCAGGACGATTTGTTCATCCATTACACCGCCTCGATCATCGAGCACATGGGAGGACGCGGCGCCACCGTCGTGGATGCCGCCCGCAGCATCTATCTCGAATGGGCGGTCAACCACCACTTCGAACTGTATGACGATGCGGTCGAGGTGCTGCAAACGCTGTTGCGGCGGGGCCTGCATCTGGGGCTGATCTCGAACAGCCACCGCAGCCTCGATGCCTTCCTCGAGCACTTTGCCCTGACCGACGTGGTGAGCACCACCATTTCGTCTCACGAGCACGGGTACCTCAAGCCCCACCCGAGCATCTTCACAGAGGCGCTTGATCGCGCCGGCGCTGCAGCGGAGACGTCGCTGATGGTGGGGGACAGCCTCACGGCCGACGTCGGAGGGGCACTGGCGGTGGGCATGAGAGCCCTGCTGCTGCGCCGGTCGGGCGACCATCCTGCCGGCGTCCCACCGGGTGTGCCGGTCATCCGGTCATTGCACGGCGTGCTGGGACACGTCTGATATTCTCTTCGCCGATTCCATGTCCGCCATCACCATTCGTCAGCTGTCGACCTACGCCGATTACCTGCGGGTCTATGACCTTGAACGCACCGTCTGGGGATTTTCGGATCCCCTCGACATGGTGCCGCCGGTGGTATTCACCATCACCATCAAGCGCGGCGCCATTCTCCTCGGGGCATTCGATGCTGACGACCGCATGGTGGGGTTTTCCTACTCGCTCGTGGGCATGAAGGGGCACACGCCGCTGCAGTGGTCGCACATGACCGGAGTGCTGCCCGAGTATCGGGGCGGGCTCGGGCTTCGGCTCAAGCTGACGCAGCGCGAGAAGGCCATCGCGCTGGGATACCACCTGATTGAATGGACATTCGACCCGCTGCAGACGATGAACGCGCACCTCAATATTGCGAAGCTGGGCTGCGTCGCCGAGGAATATCACCGGAACGTCTATGGGGAGTCGACCAGCGAACTGCATCGAGGCACGCCGACCGACCGACTGGTGGCGCAGTGGCATATCACCGAGGCGCACGTCGAACGCCGGCTGCACACGCCGGAAACGGCGCGCGTGACCAGCGCGGACGTGGCTGCGGCCCCGACCATCAACCGTACCGCCCCGGTGGGTGCCTGGCGGGCCTGCGAGTCGATCGATCTGGCGCTTGACGCGCCGCGCCTGTGGCTCGAGATTCCCGTGGGCTGGACGGACCTGCAGCGCGACGAACCCGAGATGGCCATGGTGTGGCGCCTGCAGACCCGCGAGGTCTTCGAGACGTACTTCGCCAGGGGCTACCGGGTGGTCGATTTTGCGGTCAGGCGGGAAGACGGCATCGGTCGCTACCTGCTGGCGGATCCGACGCGCGTGGGCACGTCTCCGGCGTCCTAGCCAGGAGGCCAGGCCAGCGACCTGCCGGCGAGCAGGTGCAGGTGAATGTGGAACACCGTCTGCCCGGCATCGGCATTGCAATTCATGACCGTGCGGAAGCCCGACTCGCCGAAGCCAGCCGCTGCCGCGATCGCCGCCGCGCGGCGCTGCAGACGGCCGACGATGGCGTCGTGGTCGGACGCGAGGTCGTTGAGCGTGGCAATGTGGGTGCGCGGCACAATCAGCACGTGCAGCGGTGCCTGCGGATGAATGTCATGAAAGGCGACGATCTCGTCGTCCTCGTACACTGTCGAGGCGGGGATGCTTCCCTCGGCGATGCGGCAGAAGAGGCAGTTCATGCTCCGTCATGCTGCCTCATGGCAGGGGCGGCCGACAAGCGGTCAACGCGTCCGGTGTGCGATGACGATGCGCGGAATGCCCTGCTGGTCGGCACGGATGTCCTCGAGGTGCATCGACGGGTGTGCGAGCACCAGTGCGGCAATGGCGTGGTCCTGGCCGGCACCAATCTCCATCAGCAGCACACCATTCACGGTCAGCGCCGTCGGCGTGCTGGCGATGATGTCGCGGATGACATCCAGCCCCTCGGCCCCTGCGAACAGCGCCTGGGAGGGTTCGTAGTCGACAACATCAGGCATCAGCGTGGGTCGGTCGCGTTCGGCGATGTAGGGCGGGTTCGACACGATGAGGTCCCACGGGCCGGTGGCCCCGGCGAACAGTGCGCCGTGGTGCCATGACACGACCGCGTGATGACGGACCGCGTTCCGTCGGGCGACAGCGAGGGCCTCTGAGGAAATGTCCGTCGCCGTGACGCGTGCGTGCGGGCGCTCGCAGGCGATGGTGATGGCGAGGCAGCCGCTGCCGGTGCCGATGTCGATGACGCGCCGGTTCTCGCGCGGGGGCAGTCGTCGCAGCGCTTCGTCGATCAGCAGTTCGGTTTCGGGGCGGGGAATCAGCACGCCCGGGCCGACCTCGAAGGCGCGGCCGCAGAATTCCTGTTCACCCACGAGGTAGGCCATTGGCTCTCGCGCGCAGCGGCGGGCCACCAGCTGCGTGAAACGCGTGAGGGTCTCGGGCGACGGCCACTCATCCCGGATACGGGCGAGCAGAGAGGCGCGGTCGATTCCCAGGGCATGCCGGGCCAGCCAGTCGGTATCGCGGGCGGCCTCGTCCCTGAGGCCAGCGTCCTGCAGCGCCTGGCGTGCCTGGCGGAGCACCTCGTGAATCTGCATGCCCGGCCGGTGGCTAGAGTCCCGTCTCGACCGCGGTGACTTCCTTCAGCTTCTCGGCGGTGTAGTAGGTCGTCAGGGCATCGATGAGCTCGGCGAGGTTGCCATCGAGCACCGCCGTCAGCTGGTGTGTCGTGAAGTTGATCCGATGGTCGGTGATGCGGCTTTGCGGGAAGTTGTAAGTGCGGATCTTCTCAGAACGGTCCCCTGACCCCACCTGACCGCGGCGTTCCTTGGCGATGGCGTCCTGCTGTTTCTGCATCTCGAGATCGTAGAGGCGCGATCGCAGCACCTTGAGTGCCTTGGCGCGGTTCTTGATTTGCGACTTCTCGTCCTGCTGCGAGACGACGATGCCGGTGGGCAGGTGCGTGACGCGTACCGCCGAGTAGGTGGTGTTGACACTCTGCCCGCCGGGTCCGCTCGAACAAAACGTGTCGATGCGGAGGTCCTTGTCGTTGATCTGGATGTCGATGTCGTCGGCTTCGGGCAGGACCGCCACAGTGGCCGTCGACGTGTGAATACGCCCCGAGGCCTCGGTGGCCGGTACGCGCTGCACCCGGTGTACGCCACTTTCGTACTTGAGGCGGCTGTAGGCGCCCTGTCCGGTGATGCTGACGATGACTTCCTTGAGGCCGCCCTGTCCGGCTTCACTCATGCCGAGGATTTCGAGCTTCCAGCCCTGCCGTTCGGCGTAGCGGGTATACATCCGGTAGAGTTCGCTGGCAAACAGCGCCGCCTCCTCGCCGCCCGTACCCGCCCGGATTTCGACCAGGACGTTCTTGTCGTCGTTCGGGTCCTTCGGAATCAGCAGAATCTTGAGCTCATCAATGATGCGCGAGTGCCGGGCCGTGAGGTCGGCCAGTTCCTCCTGAGCGAGGTCGCGCATCTCGGGGTCGCCCCCCTTCATCAGCTCTTCCGCCTGGGCAATCTCATCGGTCACGGCCCGGTGCTCGCGATACTTGAGCACCAGCGCCTCGATGTCGGCGAGCATCTTGGACTGCTTGCGGTACTCGGTCGGGTCGGACTGCACCTCGGCAGTTCCCAGCGAGGAGGTGAGCTCCTCGTAACGCATGTCCACGGCGGCAAGCTTGTCAAACACGATCTGGGCCTCTGAATGAACCGGAAAACGCGCGCGTCTCTCGAACGCGCGGGGAACACGACGACCGCGCTAGCCGCCCGATACCGGGGGCAGGAAGGCGACCTCGTCACCGTCGGCGACCGGCGACGAGCGCCGCGCATACTCGGCGTTGACCGCGCACGACACGGCGCGCTCGTAGGGGGCCAGGTCCGGGTGCCGGGCGACCAGGTGCTGCCACACGTCGGCTACCGTTGCGGCGTCTCCGGGACACTCGCAGTCGAGGTCACCGCTGCCAGCCAGTTCCCGTAGTCGGGCGAAGAGCCGCACGGTTACGCGCATGCACGCCTCAGGGCTTCGGCACGGGCGTCGCTGTCCTCAGGGTCGGCCGTGGCGCCTTCGACCCATGCCGTGCCCCCGTCGAAGAATTCGTGCTTCCAGATGGGCACGATCTGCTTGATGCGCTCGATGCTGTAGCGTGCGGCGGCAAAGGCCTCGGCCCGGTGGGGAGAGGCGGCCGCAATGACGACGCTGGCCTCGCCAATGGCGAGGGCACCGGTCCGGTGATGGATGGCCACCCGGGCGGTGGGCCAGGTGTCGGCGCATTCGGCAAGGATACGGTCGAGGGCCTTCAGGGCCAGTGGCTCGTAGGCTTCGTAGACCAGATGGGTGACACGCCGGCCGGCGTGATGGTCGCGCACCACCCCCACAAAGGTGCACACAGCGCCGTGGCCCGCGTGGTCGACCAGTCGGGCCAGGGCCACCGGGTCGAGGACGGACGGCGTGATGGCCGTCAGAGAAGACATCTGTTCCACGAGTATACGCGTGATGTGTCGCCGCTTCAGGAGGGAGCCAGACCCCGCCAGAAGTGGTTGAGGGGCTGGTGGCCACGTCCGACCTCGATCCCGTGTCGCATGGCCCCGGCGACGTAGGCCTTGGCAGCGTTGACGGCCGTCGGCAGGGCGATACCCCGGGCCAACTGCGCGGCGACCGATGCGGCCATGGTGCATCCGGTGCCATGCGTGTGCCGGCTGCGCAGCCGGGGGCCGTCCAGGATGTGCAGCTGTCCGGCGTCGAACACGACATCCACCAGAGTCTCTCCCTCGAGATGGCCCCCCTTGATCAGGGCCGCAGCGGCCCCCATGTCCACCAGTCGGCGCGCCGCATCGCACATGTCGGCGACGGTCCGGACCGGCCGGCCGATGAGCACCTCGGCCTCGGGGATGTTCGGGGTGACCACGCGGGCCAGCGGTAACAGGTGGCGGATCACGGCCTGCACGGCCTCGTCACTCAGAAGCGTATCCCCGCTCTTTGCCACCATCACCGGATCGACAACGACCAGGCGCAGCTGATGGCGGCGCAGGGCGGTGGCGACCGCGTCGACGAGGGCCGGGGTGCCGAGCATCCCGGTCTTGACCGCATCGCAGCCGATGTCGGTCACGACGGCGTCGATCTGCGCCGTGACCATCTCAGGGGGGACGAGATGCACGGCGGTGACGGCGACCGTGTTCTGGGCGGTCAGGGCCGTGATGGCCGATGTGCCGTAGACGTCCCAGGCGGCAAACGTCTTGAGGTCGGCTTGAATGCCCGCTCCGCCCCCCGAGTCCGAGCCGGCGATTGTCAGGGCCCGCGGCCTGCCGATAGAATCCATGGTCATGTCGTCTACTACTGCCTCTTCAGCCCTGCCTGTGACGCTGCTCGACCGTCTGACGGTGCCGTCTCCCGTTGCTCGCCTCCTGGCGGTGGCCGGTGTGGCGACGGCCACGGCGGTGGCCGCGCAGGTGTCGGTGCCGTTGCCGTTCACGCCCGTGCCGCTGACCCTGCAGCCGATGGTGGTGCTGCTCGGGGGCGCGATGCTGGGGGCCCGGCTGGGGGCCGCCAGCCAGGCGCTCTATCTTATGGCGGGCGTCGCCGGCCTTCCGGTGTTTGCCCTCTCGGGAGGCCTGTCGATGGGCATGCTGCGGCTGGTGGGGCCGACGGGCGGTTACCTCATGGCCTATCCGCTGGCCGCGGCCGTGGTCGGCACGCTGGCCTCGCGCGGGCTCGACCGTCGCATGGGCGGCGCGGCGCTGGCGATGCTGGCGGGTCTGGCCGTGATTTTCACCGGCGGCGTCAGCTGGCTGGCGAAGGACACCGGACTTCAGACGGCGCTGGTGCTGGGTCTGTATCCGTTCGTGCTGGTCGATGTGCTGAAAATCGTGGCGGCATCGATGCTGCTGCCGGCGGCGTGGCGGATGCTCGGCCATCGCCCCGAGTAGGACGGTCGCCGATTATCGGCGGAACACCAGCAGGTACTGAAACGGGAGGAACGTTTCTGACCGTTCAAGGATCAGGCCGGCGCGTGCCGCGTCGGCCTGGACCCGCGATGGAGCCACACGCTCGTGCGCGTCTGGTCCAGGGCCGCCCTCGCCCGGGTAGAAGTCGATGATGGCCAGCCTCCCGTTGGGCCTGAGTGCCTCGCCCAGCCGTCGCAGCAGCCCAGGCGCATCCGTAAACTCGTGATACGCATCCACCAGGAGGACGGCATCGAACGCGCGTGCCGGCAATCTCGGATCGGTGGGGGTCCCCAATATCGTCCTGACGTTCCGGCGGCCCTGGCCCCGCATACGGCGGTCAATCGCCGCCAGCATTTCGGGTTGCACGTCCTGGGCGTAGACCCGCCCGCCCGGGCCCACGCGCGCGGACAGGCGGACGGTGAACCAGCCGGCGCCGGCCCCGACGTCGGCCACGACGGAATTGTCACCGATCGACAGCGCGTCCATGATGCGGTCGGGCATCTGCCACTGGTCGCGGTCTGGAGCCTCAAGCACGCCCAGATCGACGGGGGCCGAACGGCGCGGCACGACGGGTGACTGTATCGCCAGGGCCACCACCGGGGAGACGACGAGGCACAGAACGGCGAGCCGCAGGCTGACGCGCTGCATGGGATGTTTCATAATACGCCCAGCATGCTTCCTGATTTTTTTGCCTCTGTCCTCGATCTGATCATCAAGACGTCGACCGACCTGCCACCCGATGTGCGGGCCGCCATCGCGGCGGCGCGGGCGCTTGAGGCGGGCGAGTCGCGCTCCGGCATGGCGCTGCGGATTATTGCCGAGAATATCGACCAGGCCGCCACCGGGGAGGGGGCCATCTGCCAGGACACCGGGATGCCGACCTTCGAGGTGAAGGCCCCGGTCGGCGCCAATCAGGTGTGGATGAAGCAGCAGATCAAGGCCGCGGTGGCCGAGGCCACCCGCCTCGGAAAGCTGCGTCCGAACTCGGTCGATTCCATCACCGGCGACAACAGCGGCACCAACCTCGGTCCCGGCACGCCGGTCATCCACTTCGAGCAGTGGGAACGCGACGGCATTGATGTCCGCCTCATCCTGAAGGGCGGCGGCTGCGAGAACATGAACATCCAGTACTCGCTGCCGGCCGAGTTGCCGAAGCTGGGCCGGGCCGACCGCACCCTCGAAGGCGTGCGCAAGTGCATCCTGCACGCCGTCTGGCAGGCCCAGGGCAAAGGCTGTGGTCCGGGAGCCATCGGGGTGGCCATCGGCGGAGACCGCACCAGCGGCTACGCCGAAGCCAAGCAGCAGCTCTTCCGCACCCTGGACGATGTGAACGACGATCCTCGGCTGGCGGCCCTCGAGGCTGAGGTGATGCGGGAATGCAACACGCTGGGCATCGGCACGATGGGCTTCGGCGGCAAGGTGTCGCTCATCGGCTGCAAGATCGGGGCGCTCAACCGGTTGCCGGCCAGCTTCTTCGTCTCGGTGGCCTACAACTGCTGGGCCTTCCGCAGGCTCGGCGTGCAGCTCGATGGACAGACCGGTGCCCTGCGGCAGTGGATCTACCGCGACCCGTCGGTGCCGACAACACCGATGTTCGACCAGTCGGGGTTTGTGCGGACCGGGCGTGAAATCGTCCTGCAGTCGCCGCTCAGCGAGGATGCTGTCCGACAGCTGAAGGTCGGTGACATCGTGCTGGTCTCCGGGCCGGCCTACACAGGCCGCGATGCGGTGCATCACCACCTGATGTCGCACGAGGCCCCCGTCGACCTGCGCGGGTCGGTGCTCTACCACTGCGGACCGGTGGTGGCCAGGACGGCTGACGGCGGCTGGCGCGTGACGGCTGCGGGGCCGACGACCAGCATCCGCGAAGAACCCTATCAGGCCGACATCATCGGGAAGTTCGGCATCCGCGCCGTCATCGGCAAGGGGGGAATGGGCGCGAAGACTCTGGCAGGCCTCAAGCAGCACGGGGCGGTCTACCTGAATGCGATTGGCGGCGCGGCCCAGTACTACGCGCGGAGCATTGAGCAGGTTACCGGGGTCTCGTTCCTGGAATTCGGCACCCCCGAAGCAATGTGGCACCTTCAGCTCAACCGATTTCCAGCCATTGTCACCATGGATGCGCACGGCAACAGCCTCCATGCCGAGGTAGAGGCCGAGACGGGGACGGCACTGGCCGGACTGGTCTCCCCGTCGGCCTGAGGTCGTCGCATTTGATAGAATCGGTCCATGCAGACAGAACAGCAGACCTCCAGCGCGGTTGGCATGCCGGTGATGCCTCCGGCCGCGAGTTTCATCACGGTGACCGAGGCGGCGGCCAGCAAGATTCGTGAGCTGCTGGCTGAGGAAAACAAGAGCGACAGCGGACTGCGCGTGTTCGTGCAGGGCGGTGGCTGCTCTGGCTTCCAGTACGGTCTGATGATTGAAGAGTCGGGTGCCGGTGTGGGCGATCAGGCCTTCGAATCGAACGGCGTGCGGCTGTTTGTCGATCCGGTCAGCGTGAGCTACCTCAAGGGGGCCGAAGTCGATTTCGTCGACACCATCACGGGTGGCGGGTTCACGATCAAGAACCCGAACGCGACGTCGACGTGCGGGTGCGGGCAGTCGTTCAACGCCTAGGCCCGCCACGGGCCGTTCCGAAGGAGCCTGTGGGCGTCACTTCCCGCCTCCCCGACCTCGACCGGCTGCGTCCAGCCGGCACGAAGCGATCGAGCAAGCGCGATGTCATTGTCCGGGTGTTCCTCCGCCAGGAGGGGCACCTCAGCGCTGACGATCTGGTCGACCTCATCCGCCGGGAAGACCACCGCATCAGCCGTGCCACGGTCTATCGCACGCTGCACTGGATGGTCGACGCCGGGCTGGCCCGCAAGGTCGACTTCGGCGAGGGGCGTTTCCGGTTCGAGCATTCCTACCGGCACCCGCGGCACTTCCACCTGGTCTGCAAGACCTGCAACCGTTCGTTCGAGTTCCTGAGCTCGGACATCGAAGCCATCCTGGAAGAAGTGGCGCTGGCCCGGGCATTCACCGCGACACAGAGCGTGGTGCACGTCTACGGGGAATGTGACGCCTGCCGTAGCGGACGGACGACATCCGAGTCCGCATCGGCGACGTCCGAGCGCCTGTTTGCGCGTGACGCGCTGCGCATGGCGATTGCAACCGAGCGGAGCGGCCTTGAGTTCTACACGAGGGCGGCACGCATTGCGCAGGATCCGCGCGGCCGGCAGATGTTCGAGGCCCTGGCCGGGGAAGAACAGGAGCACCTCGCGACGCTCGAAACACGCTATCGGGAACTGATGGCCGAAGATCCGTCCCTCGAGGCGCAACCGACATTCCTCTTCTTCAAAGGGGCGGCCCACGGTCTGTTTGCGGCCGGTGCCGAGGACGTCCAGCGGGAAGGCGTGGACGACCTCGAGGCCTTGCGGATAGGCATCCGCTGCGAGCGCGGGTCGCACCGTTTCTTCAAGCACTACGGGGCGCGGTTTGAGGATTCGGAAGGCAAGCAGATCTTTCTCGAGTTTGCCGAAGAGGAACGCCAGCACCTCGCGCTGCTGATGCGCGAATACCGGGCGCTGCGCGAACGGCGGCATCCCTCGTGATCGACCTCCACATGCACACCA
>JBIIDF010000354.1:0-3040 GCA_044238535.1 Vicinamibacterales bacterium | reverse complement strand
CACGTCACGATTCGGTGATCTGCCAGACGAATCAGACTGACGTCGACCGGGCACGGCTGACCTGCTGTGTGCGGTGCCCACGCATGGCTGATTGGCATCAGTGTCGCCAACGGATAGAGCCGGCGACGCTCAAACACCGAGCATCCGCGTGGAGAAAGCCCTGCGGCGGACTCGACCGCACGCTGGGCGTGTGCGCCGGACGACGCGCGAGGCTCGTCAGGCCCCGGCCAGCACGCACGTTGTCTCTCCCCGCCTACAGTTCGTCGCGGAACTGCTCGAGCGCCACGCGCACCAGTTGCGACCGTGTCCGCACATCCGTCTTGTTGAAGAGCACCTGCAGCGCCGCTTTGACCGCGCTCTCGGAAATGCCCAGCCGGGCGGACATCTCCTTGTTGGCCAGGCCTTCCATCAGATAGCGCAGGATCAGGCGCTCCCGCTCGGTGAGGCGTACCTGAGGCACATCCTCCGAATCCGGCTGCACGAGTTGCCGGAGGTAGTGGGCGTCAATCAGCACCTTACCCTCGAACACTTCGCGAATGCTCCGCTTCAGATCCTCGGCGGCATGCTGTTTGTGGAAGATGCCTGACACGCCGGCACGGATCATCTTGCGGGCCTCCCGGTCCGATAATCCGGCGGTCACGAGCAGAATGCGTCCGGAAAATCCCGCGTCGCGAAGCTGCTCGACCAGCACACCAGCCGGTTCTTCGCCGAGCATGTAATCCAGAAGCAGCACGTCGATGTCGTGTTTTGGCACCTCGGTCAGCGCTCCCGCCAACGACCCCTGGCTGCCGACCAGCGTGAATTCCTGATCGTTGGCGAGCAACCGAATCAGACCATCCCTGAACAGGGCATGGTCATCCACGAGGAACAACCGAATCGCCCGACCGCGTGCGTTGGCTGTCACGCGACCCCTCGCTGCCGTGAGGCGCTGTCCCCAGCCGTCGGAATCACTACCTGGAACCGGGCACCCTCATCCTGTGGTACATAGGTCAGCTCCCCTCCGAAACTGCGCGCCAGCGCCCGAGAAATATAGAGGCCGAGGCCACTCCCCTCCGACGCCGACTCAGGGGGATGGAGCTGGAACAATCTGTCCGGATTAGCAATGCCCGGGCCCGCGTCGGTGACGGTCACCACAACGTCCTCGCCTTGGGCCTGCACCGAGACTGTCAGCCATGGACGCCCGCCCCGGGACACGGCACGCAGGCTGTTCTGGCACAGGTTCAGGAAGATCTGCAGAAGGCCATGGGCGTCTGCAGCGACCTTCGGCACTACGGCTGGCACCTCCCATTTCACGCAACCGCCAATCTCATCCCAGTCAGGCTCGACCACAACCCGCAACTGGTCGATTACCGACGCCACATCCGTCGCGTGCTCGAGGCCTGCGCGGGTGCTCGCAAGCTCAAGGGACGCGAGTTCCTTCAGGCCACGCACGAGGTGCACCAGAGCTTCGAGGTCCGGGGCGCCCCGTAACTCGTGGCGGCTGCTCAGGTTGGAGGCGGCCACGATAGTCGCCGCACACAGGTTCCGGATCTCGTGTGACACCGCGCTCGCCAGCAGACGGTTGTAGTTGAGCAGATGCTGAAAGTGTTCCCGTTCCCGGTCACGAACCTCCTCGGACATGTCGACCACAATCGCGGCGAGTCCTCGGGACCCGGGCGCTCCGTAGACGGAAAACCACGCCTGCACGGGGAATGGCTGGCCATTCAGGCGGCGCGCCCATCCGCTCACCGATGTTCGGATCACCCGGTCAGCCGTCCCGACCTGCAGTGCATGCGCGAACATCGGAAAGGAGTCAGCCAGTTGCCGACCGGTCAGCGGGGTCTCTGCCGCCAGCATCTGCTGCGCGGCCCGATTCGAGGCCACGACGACCGTCCCGGCGTCCATCGTCAGAATGGCCGCCGGGCTGCTTTCGGCCAGGATGCGCCACTGAGCCTCGGCATGCTGCCGCAGCGACTGCTCCTGCTGCAATCGTGCAAACGCCTCGATCAGACGGCGGCGACTGTTACTCATCTCCACGATCAACAGGCCGCTGCCGACATACGCGATGCTGGCCATCGCGAACTTGAGCACAAACTCAAGCCACGACGCCGCCGGCGTGAACGGGGCACGCGCCAGGGCCGCGAGGAGCCCGAAGACGACGAGTTGCCCGCGCGTCAGAGCGGCCGCGGCAATCAGCACAGGAATCGTGTAGAGCACCCCAAGGGAAAAATCGAACTTCACCGCGTACTCGAATGCCGACAGGCCCGCGACCATCGCCACCGCCACCGGTAGCAACCGCCGTCGCTCAATAGCACTTTCGGGAATCGGTTTCCCGAAAACAGATAGCCTCGTAGGCATGGCCCTTTATTCTGAACGGATACGGGGCCGATACAACCGCTCGGCCTGTCGCCATCACTCGGATGGCCAGAAGATAGCCTGAACGGTCGCGTGACGAGCCTCATGGTCCTCACGTAAGCGCCCTCTGGCCTCCGAAAGACAGGCCACCACGGACGGTTTCCGCCAGTAGCCTGCAGCGATGTGGCTCGCTCGATTCCTCCAGTTCAACACTATTGTCGACAATCGCTTTGAGGATCTGACACGCCACAGTTGGCGAGGCGTCGTCTATCGCGATTTCAGCGCGGGCCTGATTGTGGCCATGACCGCCATTCCCATGGCCATGGGCTTCGCCATGGCGGCGGGACTGCGTCCGGAGCAGGGCATCATCGCCGGCGCGGTCGCCTGCCTGGTCGGACGCACGTTCGGAGGATCCAAGTATCAGGTCTACGGTCCCACTGCCGCCTTCATTCCTGTGATCGCCTCGCTGATGAGTCGGTACGACCATACATTCCTTGTGCTGACCTCGGGCATTGCCGGCGTCATCCTGATGCTGATGGGGTTGGCCGGTTCCGGGCGCATCGTACGGCTGGTACCGAACTCGATCGTGGTGGGCTTCACCGTCGGCATCGGCGTCACCATCGCCCTGACCAACCTCGATTCGCTGCTGGGCCTGCGCCTGGAAGGACGCGGACTGCTGGGCATGATCACGGGCATCGCATCTCAG
>JBIIDF010000353.1:0-3046 GCA_044238535.1 Vicinamibacterales bacterium | reverse complement strand
CAGGCATCGAGGACGGGGAAGGGCATCAATTCCTGCTCGGCTTCCTGGTGGTCGGCCAGTTCGGGACCGGGTGCCGTCGCCAGCGTCTCGGCGATGCCGGCGAACCCGAACCTGACGAGCAGGCGCTCGAGCAGCGCGACGACCACGGTCTTGGGCAGGTTGGCGATGACCGACAGTGCGCCTTCGAGGTCACCCGCGAGCGTCGTGTAGCCGACGGCCTTCTCGCTCATGTCGCCGGTCTGCAGGAACAGGGCCCCGGACGAGTTGGCCCAGTTCCACATGCGCTGGCCCCGAATGCGGGCCTGCACATTCTGCCGCGTCACTTCGGTAGGCGTCTGGCCGTCCAGCATCCGGGTGACCGCCTCGAGCTCGCGGCTGGTGGCCTCGTCGATGGGCAGCGTCCGGATGGTGGCGCCCACCGCGTGCGCCAACCGCTCCGCGGCTGCGCGGGTCGCTGCCTGCGAGTGCCGACTTGGCATGTAGAACGTATGGACGGGCACGCCGTTCATCAGCTGAGACGCTCGCCAGGCGACCAGCAACGTCAACATCGAGTCACGTCCGCCGGACAGCGCCAGACCCAGGCTGCGGAAGACGCCGGTTTTCTCATAGTAACTGCGCACGCCGAGGGCGAGCGCCTCGAACAGCTGGTCGAGCGCCGCGTCACGCGCGGAGTCCGCATGCGTGGTGGCGGGAGGGAGGAAGAAGCTGCCGCCGGTCGGGGCGGGATAGCGCAAGCCGTGGCGGTCGGCGCCGGGCGAGTCGCTGACGATGCGGGTCACCGCCTGGTGGGCACGCAGGTGGTCGTCGCAATCATTCCGCCAGGTGGTGTGCTCGCCGCGCAGGCGCCGCGTGCGGTCCAGGTCGACCACTGTGGACCACTGCCCGGCCGTGAAGCGCGGGGCGTCGAACAGGCCACGACCATTCTGCAGCACGTAGCCGCCGCCGTCATAGACGAGGCCGTCCTGTCCACCGACGGCATTCACATAGAGCAGGGTGCACTGGGCGTCGGCCGAGCGAGTCGACAGCATCTCGCGGCGCGTGGACTCAATGCCCATCCGGTAGGGCGATGCCGAGAGGTTGACGACCAGCTCCGCGCCGGAAAACGTGCGCCTGCGCATCGGCCCATCCGGGGACCAGCTGTCTTCGCAGACCTCGACGGCGAGCGTCCCGAAGTCGAACTCGAAGATGAGATCCCCGAGGGGGATGCCTCGGATCTGCAGCAGCAGGCCCTCGCGGCCGCGCGCAAACGTCCGGCCCTCGTAGAACACGTTGTACGTGGGCAGCTTCTCTTTCGGTACCAGGCCCAGAATGCGGCCGCGGTGCACGACGG
The DNA here is from genome assembly GCA_044238535.1 of Vicinamibacterales bacterium. GTDB lineage: Bacteria > Acidobacteriota > Vicinamibacteria > Vicinamibacterales > UBA2999 > VFZN01. Next base: position 1,716 of record JBIIDF010000353.1, on the reverse strand, counting down.
CCGCACAGTTGTAGACCTGACTGTCGGCGGCGGCAGCGACCCCGACGACCGCGACGGTGGCGAGGTCGGCCGTCTCTGCGGCGAATGTCTCGAGTGCGCGCCACTGGGCCTCGACGAAGGCCGGCCACTGCACCAGGTCCTCCGGCGGATAGCCTCCGATGGCTTGCTCCGGACTCGCCACCAGCGTGGCGCCCTCGTGAGCCGCCTGACGCGTCAGCGCGGCGAGGGCGCGACTGTTGCTGTGGACCGCACCGACGGTCGGGCTCGAGCAGAGCAGGGCCAACTGGACAAGGCGCATCAGGGCAAGCGTACAACACCGCACCTGCGATGACGAACCGCTGGACACGGCGGCGGCGTCTTACGCGCCATGGATTTGCTCAAACAGTGGGCGGTCGGCATGGCAGCCTTCCTGGCGGTCGACCTGCTCTGGATCGGATTCGTGGCCAATGACTTCTACCGGCGGGAAATCGGCACGCTGCTGAGGACCGATGGGGAGCGCCTGGCCCCACTCTGGGTCCCTGCGATTCTGCTCTACGTGTCTGTCGTCATTGGGCTCATGGTCTTCGCCCTGCCGCGGGCCCGTTCCGGCACCCTCGCCGAAACGATGTGCTACTCGGCCCTGTTCGGCGTCATCGGCTACGGCGTCTACGACCTCACCAACTACTCAACCATGCAGGGGTTTCCCTTGAAGGTGTGCCTCGTCGACATGGTGTGGGGTGGGGTCGTCTGCAGCCTCACCGGGGCGGCGCTGTGGTGGGCCCGACCGGCCTAGGTGCGCGGCCCCCTTCACCGAGCAGCACGCTCGGCATGGGTGCCCGGCGGGTCAGTCGAAATCTCTCGACCGCGTTGCGTTCCAGATGTGCCATGGCGTCGTCGACCGAGTCGGTAATCAGCATCAGGTCCATGTCGTGCGCAGACGTGGTTCCGGCGGCTTCCATTTTCCGGAACATCTCCAGCAGGGGCGTCCAGTATTCGGTGCCCATCAGCACGACGGGGAACTGCTCGATTTTCTTCGTCTGAATCAGCGTGAGCGCCTCGCCGAGTTCGTCCAGCGTGCCGAATCCTCCGGGCAGAACGACGAAGGCGTACGAATACTTCAGCAGCAGCACCTTCCGCACGAAGAAATAGTGACAGAGCACCCACTCATCGAGGTACGGATTGGGTCTCTGCTCGAAGGGCAGCACGATGTTGCAGCCGACCGAGCGTCCGCCGGCGTCGCGTGCCCCGCGATTGGCCCCTTCCATCACCCCGCCGCCTCCACCGGTCAGCGTCGTGAACCCGAGTCGGCTCAGGCCGGCCCCGACCTGCCGGGCGAGCTCGTAGTACGGATGCCCCTCGGAAAATCGGGCCGACCCGAAGACCGTGACACAGGGCCCGACAAAGTGCAGGGTGCGGAAGCCGCGCAGAAAGTCGCGCGCGGTCCGCAGGAGCATCATCAGTTCGCGCAGGCGTGACTGGGGGCCTTCCAGAAAAATCGCCTCCGTCTGGTGGTTTGCGGGCGGAAGGTGCGGGGGACGTGTGGGTTCCATAGTCGTGCGTGGGCGACTGCCTCTTAGGATAGAGTGTAGCCGTATGACTCTTCGTGCACTATCGGTCGTGGTGTTGACTGGCTGGGTCATGGTGACGTCCGTCTTCGCGCAAGCGCCCCCGGGCGGACTCACAGGGGCGGTGGTGGATGTGTCGGGGTTGTCGGTGCCTGGTGTGGAAGTCACTGGG
>JBIIDF010000069.1:0-10909 GCA_044238535.1 Vicinamibacterales bacterium | reverse complement strand
CCTGCGTCAAGGACATCACGCGCTGGTCCCGGTCGTGGCGTCACGGGTTCCGTCGCCGGCATCCTTCCCCGATACACACGGTCGCAGAGATGGCTCGGCAGCACGTGTCACCGGCGCCCGTGGTGGTGATCGCCGATGAGTCACTGTCAGACGGCGAAATGCTGGCCCTCCATGAGACCGGCGACTGCTTCGTCTCGCTCGCCCGAACCGAGGGCTGGGGCCTGGGGGCCTTCGAAGCCGCACGGCTGGGACGCCCCGTGGTGATGACCAGTTACGGAGGCCAGCGTGATTATCTGAACGCGGCGTACTCGTGGCTGGTCGACTACACACTGGTCCCGGTACACGAACCCACCTGGGGTGCCAATTACCGTCCGGGTGACCGGTGGGCTGCGCCGTCGGTCGAGCAGGCCGCAGCACATCTGCAGGACATTCATCGCAACAGAGCCGAGGCCGCGGATAAGGCCGCCCGCCTCGCCGTGGCCATCGGAGAGCGGTTTTCGTCAGACGCGGTGGTAACCGCGATGCTCCGTGCGTTGTGCGCGGGAGGTCCCTCATGATTCCGAACGTGTTCCACTTCGTGTTCGGCTTGCGGGAGCAGACCGAACCGTTTCACCTGATGTACTACCTGTGTCTCGCCTCGTGCCTCGAGGTCAATCGCCCCGACGCCGTGTGCCTGCACTACCAGCATGAGCCGTGGGGCGAATGGTGGGAACGGATCAGACCGCATCTGGTTTTGCGGCGAATCTCGCCTGACGCAAGCATCACCGCGCACACGTACGACGATCCCGTCGTCGCTCGTTTCCGTTACGCCCATCTCGCCGACGTCGCGCGGTTGCAGATTCTGCTGGAGGAAGGGGGCGTCTACGCCGATATCGACACCTTGTTCCTGCGCCCCATCCCCGAGGAGTGGCGCACGCGCCCATTCATCCTCGGCCACGAGACACCCCCACCCGCCGCCGCGCATTCAGGCTCGTTATGCAACGCCTGGATGGCCTCGGCCCCGGGCGCCGAGTTCGGCCGACGCTGGCTCGAGCAGTTGCCACATGCGTTTGACGGCTCGTGGAGCAACCACTCGACATTGCTGCCATATCGGCTGTGGCAGCAGTATCCGCACCTGATCGACGTGCAGCCTGCCAGCGCGTTCTACTCGCTCGATTGGACGCCGCGTGGCATCGAGGACATGTTCTGGCGGGAGGTGACGCTCCCCGCAGACGCCCGCAGCCTGCACCTCTGGAATCACCTCTGGTTTGCGCCCGACCGGCTCGATTTCAGCCACTTTCACGAGGGGCTGCTGACACCTGACTACGTGCGTCATGCCCGGACCACCTACGCCCGGCATGCCCGTCGCTTCCTGCCCGATGACGTGTCCAGTTCGCGGAGCACCTATACGTGGCAGGCGGTGGCCTCGGCGGTGCGCCATCCGTTGCGGACGGCCCGACTCTGGATGGTGCGCTAGGAGACGATGCGGCGTCATGGTGCGTCCGTCACGAGCTGCTTGAGGTCATCTGCGAGTCGCTCGGTCAGTGCGACGATGGTCAGGGTCGGATTGGCATACCCTCCCGTCGGAAAGACGGACGACCCGGCAATGAACAGATTGGCCAGGCCGTGCACGCGGCAGTGACGGTCGACGACGCCCAGCCGCGGGTCGTCGTGCATGCGTGTCGTGCCCATGTGATGCCCGATCCCATCAGCACCCGCCAGAATCTCCGTATCGTCCTCAGGGACCTCCACGAACATGCGACCGAATCTGCTGCGCGTAACCTCGCGCGCGATGCAGCGATGTGCATGACGGATGCCCTGCCTGTCCACCTCCGACAGCCGCCAGTCCACGGTCGCGATGGGCACGCCGAAACGATCGCGGTCCGTCGACAGGGCGATCCGGCTGTCGGGATTCGGCGCCTGCTCGACGTTGTTCCAGAGGCGGTAGGCCAAAGGCCTCCGTCGACCGGTTGCATACGACAGCGCCTCGGCAGGCCCCTGGAGCAGGTTCCCGAACTGGCCCCTCACGTCCGACGGCCACTGGAGGCGCGCAACGTGCCGATGCAGGTCGCGCAGGGACAGGACGGAGGGGCTGACGCGCCAGGATCGATCGCAGGAAAGTTCAGCCCGGAAATCCGGCAGGTTCAACTCGCGCGCGACCGGGTCAGGCAGACACAGATGGGCCCGCCACGCGATATCCCGATATCCCGTTTCCTGCGTGTACCACGTGTTCTCCGTCTGTGTCTGGAGCGGCAGGATCACGCCGCTCCGGTACCAGATGTGCTCCATGAAGAAGCGCCCCACCAGATCGTGCTGGTTGCCAAGTCCGGCCTTGTGCACGGCTGTTGAGGCCAGCAGCAGTCGGGCATTCTCGATGCCCCCCGTCGCCATCACGAACCATCGTGCACGCACGGTGACGCGCCGGTCGCCCGCCGCATGGACGGTGACCGACTCGACACATCGTCCGTCCTGGTGTGCATCAATCGAGGTGACAGTGCCACCGGTCACGACCCTGATGTTGCGGGCCGCCGTCAGCTGCTGGCGCACGGATTCCCGCACGCCTCGACGAACATAGCGTGCCACCATCGTCCGGACGCGGTCCGGGTCGAACGGAAACGCGTGGCGCCCCAGGGTGTGACCGACCTGGCCGAGGTCGCAGCTGTACTGATCAATGCCGAGGGTCTGTTCCGCTCGGCGATAGAACGGTTCGAGGTCGGTCAGTGTGATGGGCCACCCCGTGTATGGGCTCCAGCTGTGACGCTCGAAATTGATCGCACGCAACGGCACGCAGTGGCCGCCCCAGACGTTGCCCGTGCCACCGATGCCACGGCTACGGGACCCCTGCAGGCGGGGATACGGGCGCCCGATGTTGCGCGCCGACGCGCTCAGCGCCTCGGTGCCGTGTTCAATGTGCGGCGGTCCCGCTTCGAGCAGGCATACCGAGACCCGGCTCGACGCGAATGCGCGCGCAAGGGTGATTCCCGCCATACCGGCACCCACGATGCAGAGGTCCGCGTCGACGGTCTGGCCCGCGTGCAGGTCCGTGACGTCAAGCAGCATGTGCCGACATTGTGCCCCAGGCATGCGCGCGACCGGATATACTGGCGCGCCGAGACCAGTCCGTGAGTGCCTGCGCCATCATCCCTGTCCCCGCTGGCTTCGGGAACCGCTGTGAGGGCCGTGATGCTGTCGGCTGGTCCTCGCCGCAGAGTCGAGCAGGCCAAGTCACATCCTCCCGCCCCAGGGAGCGTGAACCGGGCGCAGGTCGCGCGCATCGCCTCGCGACCTGCATCGATACGACGGTGGGCGGCTCGGGCACACACTGACAGCGATGTTTTTCTACGTCCTCCCTGGAACAGGCATTTACGGTGGCGTGAAGAAGGGATTCCACTGCGCCGATCTGCTGAGCGCAAGCGGGCATCCATGCGCGGTCGCAACCCCCGACGGCACGAGACCGGACTGGTTCGACAGCCAGTGTGAAGTCATCTCGCATGACACCCTCGTGTCCCGATGCACTGACGCGGACCACATCCTTTTTTCGTGCCCGGCGGACGCCCCGTTTGTCGACGCGCTGCCGGCTCACGCGAAGACCGTCCATATGCAGGGCGCCAACACGCCCGACGACCACGCGCTGTTCTCCTCCGCACGAGGCTATCGGTTCATCTCGCATGGACTGCACATGACCTACGAACTCCAGCGTCACGGTCGGGTCGCTCCGCTGGTGCCGATGGGAATCCCCTCGGCGTTCCGGTGGCGCGGCGAATCGAAGCAGCCGGGGCGCATCGCAGTCCTGCCACGCAAGGGCGGTGACATCCTCAGGGCCATCGCGCATCGGCTTCCCCCCTCCTGCGAGCTCATCGAAATCGATGGACTGTCTGAGCGCGCGACCGCCGCGTGCCTGAAATCGGCCGACATTTTTGTCGCCATCTCGACCTGCGAGGCGTTCGGCCTTCCTCCACTGGAGGCGATGTGTGCCGGGTGCTGCGTGATCGGATTTCCCGGCGACGGCGGATTCGAGTTCATGCGCCACCTCGATACGGCCTATGTGGTTCCCAATGGCGACGTAAACGGCCTGGTCGAGGCCGTGACGACCGTGATGGCCTCACCAGCGTTGCGTGAGGCCCTGAGGGCCCGGGGGCTTGCCTTCTCGGGCCACTACACGCTGGACCGGGAACGCGACGCGCTCCTGCGTGCCCTCGGACTGGACAATGCGGCCTGACGCGCGCCGGCTCTGGGTCGATCTGGGGGACCTGGGCGCGTTCGTCCGCCCGGCTGGTGCCTTCGAGCGGTGGCAGGACCATGGCCTCGGCTTGCTGCGCACTATCCTGCACCGCGAGGGCCTGATGACGGACGTGGCGTCAGTCCGAGCCATCGACCGCTGGGACGCCCTCGATCCGCTGGTGCGTGGCTACGACGTGCTCCTGATGAATGTCCGGAGCTACACGTTTCCCCTGGCGGTCGAGGTAGCGGCACGCTTCAAGCAGCAGTCGCCCGGGGGACTCGTGCTCGTCGGCGGCATGCACGCGACGGTTGCCCCCGAGGAAATGGAGGCCGTCCCTCATTTCGACCGCATCGTCCGCGGCCCCGGCGAAGGCGTCATTGTCCCGCTGGTCACCGACCCGGGGGCCTTCCCGCGCCTGGTGGAGGGCGTCGGCGCACGGAGCATGGACGAGTGGCCACAGATTGATCGCACGCTCTGGCCGACCGCCCCGAGTCTGGACGGGTATCCCTGGCCGCTCGAGCCGGACTGCGGCTGGGGACCAGGCCCGGTCGCCACCGTGATGACCAGCCGCGTCTGTCCCTGGCAGTGTGCGTTCTGCAATGAGGCGTCCTACATCAGCCCGATGGGGCGACGGAGCCCCGACGCTGTCGTCGATGAGCTGAATGCCCTGGATGAAGCGTTCGGCCCCCTGGGCTCGGTCGTGATTCACGATTCCATGTTCTTTCAGCAGCCCGCCTGGCTCGAGCGCTGGCTGGTGGCCTACACCACGCGCGCCAGACGGCGATGGCCCTACTGGGCTGCCGCGCGCAGCGATACCATCCGCCGCTGGCCAGACCTCTTCGAGCGGCTGGTGCGCGACACACACTGGCACATGGTCTCGGTGGGCTTCGAATCGGGCAGCGATCGTATGCTCCGCGTCCTCAACAAGGAATGCACCGCCGAGGACAACTACTTCGCCATCGACCTGCTGAATGCGATTGGTGACGACCTCACGCAACGGGGCGAGGAGCCCCCGCGCTTCTGGGCGAACATCATGCTGGGCATTCCCGGCGAGACTCCGTCCGACGCCTTCGACACCATGCGGATGGTGCACGAGATGCGATATTGCCAGATATCCCCGGCCTTCTATGCCCCGTACCCGGGCTCCGCGCTCGGCTACCAGATCATCGCCGAGGGCGGAAGCCGCCTGACGAAGGACAACTACCACCGCTACCCGCATGATGAGAAGGTGCACGGCATCGACTACCCCTTCTACAAGGCGCTCCTTGACGGACAGTATGCGGCGACGATCGCGGGCCGGCCGCGTCCCGGGAGACACAGCGCCCCCGGCCACCCGACCGGCGGCAGCCGCTTCTTCCTGTTCGACCGGCCTGACCAGGGGGCAGCGCTCGCCTACGGCCGCACGCCTGAGGACGCCATCGAGACCCACCGGACGCGACGAGGCGACACGGCCGATGACGGCCTCTCGCCGGACCGTGTCCGTGTGATCACCCAACGGGAACTCCAGCAGGTCCGGCACACCCTGCGCTAGCCACACGCATGCGGATTCTGCTCACCAACTGGCACTACAGCATGCTTGGCGGGTCTCAGACCTGGGTCTACACCGTGGCGCAGGCACTGGCCCAGGCCGGACACGTACCACTCGTGTGGTCGGACGGCCTGGGAATTCTCGCGGCGCAGACGGCGCCGTTTGCGCGCTGCTCGACGCGGCTGGACGACCTCGCGCCGTGGGATGTGGTCTGGGGAAGCCATCAGCTCACGGCCCGAGTCCCGGGACACACTCCGCGATGCCAGGTCGTGCATGCCACGGTGAATCAGGATCAGGAAGCCCCGGTTCCTGGACTGGACGGCTACTTCGCCGTGTCTGATGAAGTCGCGGACATGCTCACGGCAGGCGGCCTTGCCTGCGACGGGGTGATTCCACAACCGATCGACACCACGCGCTTCCGGGCCACGCAGTCCGTCGGCGTCTGGCCTCCGCGCGTGCTGGCGTTCGGCAATTATCAGCGGTGGGTGCCACTCATCGAGGAGGCCTGCCGCCGCATCGGCGCCCCCCTGGCCGTTCTCGGTGGTCCTACGGATGACAACGGTCGTCGATGGGATGTCGAGACGGCGCTGAACGACGCCGACCTGGTGATCGGCCAGACCCGCTGCGTCCTCGAAGCGATGGCCTGTGAACGGAACGCCGTGATCTGCTCCGGCTGGGACCCTGATCTCGGCTACGGGCTGGACGGCTTTGTCACGCCCGAGGCGTACCGGACGTTCCAGCGCACCAACTGCACCGGCAACGTCCGTCGGCTCCGGCCAACGGTCGAAGGCCTCATGGACGAGATCCGTCGGTATGCACCCGGCCTCGGGCCATCTCTGCGCGTCGTCGTCGAAACGCACCACACGCCACTGACGGCAATCGCACCGCTCCTCGCATGGACCCGGCGGGTCACCGGACGGCCGCTGTGAAGCGCGTGGCGCTGGACCTGCGGATCATCCACTTCGCCCGGACGGGATTCCATCGCTTCGCCCGTGGAATCATCCATGCGCTGGAGCGCTTCCCGCAGGGTGACACGCAGTACCTGCTGCTTGTCCACGAAGACGCCGAGCCGCTGTCTGCGAGTCCCCATCTGCGCCATGTGGCCGTGCAGACCCCCTTGTTCGTGCCCAATGAAGGAGAGCGGCTCGGCCACGAGCTGGCACCACTGGCGCTCGACGTCGTGCACTTTCCCTTTTCACTGTTCCCCGGCCGCGTGGCACCACGTGTGACGGTCACCGTGCACGACACCACATGCCTGACCTGGCCCGACACCATGGAGGCGCGATACCGTCCCTACTACCGCTCGGCCATCGAGCACGCCGCCGACGCCGACGCCGTGGTCGCGGTCTCGCACGGGACGGCCGAGTCCCTTCGCGCGGCGGGCGTGACGGCTCCTGTGCGGGTGATTTACCAGGAAACGCCGTTCGAGTGTTCGTATGGTGATGGTGGCGTCGCCGATGCAGCCATCCTCCAATCCCTGCTCGATGCGCCCTACATACTGGCAGTCGGGTCATTTGAGCCGCGCAAGAACCACGCGTCCCTGCTCGCGGCATATGCCAGCCTCCGCGCTGACCGACGGGTGCGACTTGTCATGGTGGGCGGACACGGCTGGCTATCGGAGGCACTGGACGCGGCGCTGGCGCAGCATCCGAGTCGCCACGATATCTGCGTACTCTCGCATGCGGACGACGCGACGGTGGCGCTGCTGATGCGGCACTGCGCCGTCTTCGTCCACACGGCCTATCATGAAGGCTTTGGCCTGACGCCCCTTGAAGCACTCGCCGCCGGGGCGTGTGTGGTGTCGACGCCGGTGCCCTCCCTCATCGAGGCAGGATTTCCTGACGGCGGCCTCATCGACCCGACCAATGTTCAGCAGCTGCACGCCAGACTCGTGGAGCTGCTGGACGATGCGACAGCACGTCGCGACCTGGCTATGCACGCGCAGGATGCGGTGGGACGCTTCTATCGTAGGCTGCCCCGTGCCCGCCTGTCGAAGGCATACGCGGCGTGACTCCCTCGCGGACGTTTCATGCTGGCGCCCACTCGTTTGTGGTCTTCCAGATTTACTACGACGACACATCCCGTCGCGCTGTAGATCCGTCATTCGAGCCGTATCAACACACAGCGCTCGACGCCTTCTTCGAGTCGTCCGTGATTGCACGTCTCATCGCAGAAGGCCGACACGGCACCGCCGATTACGTCGGAGTCTTCTCGTGGCGATTCGCGGCCAAGATTCCCATCGGTACGTCACGCCTCATGGCCCGGCTGGCTCGGGACGCCGGGGCGGCCGATGCCTATGCATTTTTCGGACGGGTCCACGACCGTCGGACCTGGGTCGCAGCGGAGCGGAAGCACCCCGGCATCCTGAAGGCGGCAGCGCTGCTCTTCGACCGACTGGGAATTCGGGTCTCCCCCGCCAACATCGAGGGACCTGTTGTATACCAGAGCCACATGATCTGTCGGGCCCCGCTGTACGAACGCTTCGTCCGCGAGTTCCTCTGTCCCGCACTGTCGGCCATGAGCCGATCAGACGACCACGAGATGCAGCAGCATCTCGCGGTGGACGCCGGTTATCAGGATCCGCGCTTCCCTGAGGCGCGGCTGCGCACCCTCTTCGGGGTCCCGCATTTCCCCCTGCACCCGTTCGTGGCCGAGCGGCTGTTCAGCACCTGGCTGGCGCTGCATCCAGAGATTCACCTCCGTCAGATTTGGCGCGGGCGCTTCGTGGACACCGCGGCGGTGTCTCACGAGCCCGAAATGTGGAGTGCCTGACCGTGAACGTCGCCCTTGTCGCGCCCACCCGCCAGCAGTGCGGAATCGCGGACTACACGCGGGCCCTGCGACCCTGGCTGGGCACACCAGGAACCGTGGAGGTGATCCCGTTCGACGCCGACACCGGACGTGTCGACTACCGCGCCCTCGGGCACCGCGTCAATGCCGCGGATGTGGCACACGTCCAGTACGAACACGGCTTCTTCCTGCAGGACGATGATCCCGCCGGCAATTTCGATACGTTCATGCAGGCGGTGCGTGTGCCGACGCTCATCACCCTGCACTGTCTGCCACTCGACGACCCGCGCTGGGTCGAGCATCTGCGCTCGTCACAGGTCGGCTGTCTCGTCCACAGCCGCCACTTTGAGACCGCCATGCAGACGCACCGGATGGTCGGTCCGCTGGTCTCCGAGCTCCTTCCGCTCCCGACACGCATCGCGCCGACACTCCCGGACGCGGCGTTTCGTGCGGCGCATCGCCTCGACGGCAGGCGCGTCCTCTCCATCTTCGGCTTCATCAAGGCCCACAAGGGCTATGACCTCGCGCTCCACGCGCTCGGTAACCTACCCGACGACGTCGTGCTCCTCCTGGCGGGGGGGGCCCAGGACACCAGAGACGCGGAGACGTTGGCCTCGTTGCACGACCACGCGACGCGGCTGGGGATCGCCGACCGGGTCCGCGTCACGGGATATCTGACAGAGGGCGAGGTGGGGGCTGCCATGCAGGTATCCGACCTCGTCCTCGCTCCATTTCTCACCACGACGGCGTCGGCGTCACTCGCCACCGCCCTCGCGTGGGAGCGCCCCGTGCTGGCATCTGCCCTCCCCCAGCATCTGGAGATTTTCGAGAGATATGGCAGTCTCGCTCTCTTCGACCACACGGCCCCAGCCACACTCGCTCCGGCCATACGGGCACTGCTCACCGATATGTCACATCGCGAGCGGCTGGGCGACGCCACACGCGTGATGCGCACACGGTGTACGTTTGAGGCGCTGGGGCACACCTGCCGGGAGCTCTACGCGACCCTTGCGGGCCAGCGTCGGCACGCCGCCCATCGGGATGCATGACCGTGGGGGTATCGGTCGTCCTGCTGACATTGAACGCCGCCCGCCACCTGAAGGCGTGCCTCGACAGCCTCACCTGGGCGGACGAGATCATTGCGCTCGATGGCGGCAGCACCGATGACACGCTGGCGATGCTGTCGGAGGTCCCCGTGCGCATCTATCCGCAACCGTTCGATATGATTCGTGCACACGGGGGCAACTTCGATGTCGCGCGTAACCTCGGCTTCTCACTCGCGACGCAGCCGTGGACCCTCGTCGTGGATGCCGACGAAGTGGTCAGTCCGTCACTGCGAGATGAAATTCTCCAGGTCTCGAGGTGTCCCGCATCGGTCGCCTACGAGATCCCGCGTGTCAATCTGTTTTGGGGCCGCCCCTCCCGCATTCTGGGTGACGACCTCCAGCTGCGGCTGTTCCCAAAGGGAGCGGCACACTATGAAGGTCTGCAGCTGGATGCCCGTCCCAGGGTATCGTGCCCCGTGCAGCGGTTGTGCGAACCGCTCGTGCATCATCAGGCGGACACCCTGACGCAGCTGCTGAGGAAACTGCACAGCCGGACGGCCCAGCGTGCCCGGGTCATGCTCGATGACCCCTCGACGGTGCCTCGAAGTGCGATCCTGGAGTTCTACTGGCATTTCCGCTACTACTACCGCACGCAAGGTCGGCGGGAGGGCCTCCAGGGCCTCGGCCTCGCCGCGTACTACGCAGCGTATCCCGCCCTCACGCAGGTCGCCGCGCGTCGGCTGGCGCGAGCACGGAAGGCTGCCTGATGAGCCTGGTGCTGCCATCGGTCGCCATTGTCATCGTCACGCATAACAGTGCCGGACAGATCGGCGCGTGCCTCGACGCCATCAATCATTGCGGCTACGACGGTCCGTTGCAGACCATCGTCGTCGATCAAGCGTCGACCGACGAGACTTGTCGCCTCGTGAGTGGCTATGCCTCGCGGGTGCGGCTCGTGTCGTCTGAAGAGAACCGCGGATTCGGCGCCGGCTGCAATCTCGGCATCCGACAGACCTCGAGCGACTTGGTGCTGCTGCTGAATCCGGACACCCGACTGCAGCCCGACGCGCTTCGGTTGCTGGCCGCTCATCTCGCAGCCCATCCGCGTGCGGGAATCGTCGGCCCCAGACTGCTGAGCGCAGGCGGCACCCTTCAGCCTGATCTGTCGGCAACCGGATTGTTTCCGTCGTTCAGACAGGCGCTGTTCGAGTACACCCGACTCGGACGGCTCTGGCCCGAATCACGCTGGTACCGCGACTACTTTCTGACCCACTGGAATCGTTGTGACACACGGCGGGTGGCCATGGTTCAGGGGGCGTGTTTCCTCATGCGACGGGCCATCCT
>JBIIDF010000352.1:0-3065 GCA_044238535.1 Vicinamibacterales bacterium | reverse complement strand
GAAACGGAAATAGCGGTGATAGAGCTCGCTGACCTGCTGCCCCAGATAGGCGCCGGTCACGACGCCGGCCATCGCCCCGACCGCCGCGATGACGAGCGCCAGCTTCAGGTAGTGCCATAGCAGCGCAGCGTTCGAGTAGCCCAGCGCCTTCAGCGAGGCAATCTGGGGGCGCTGCAGGGCCAGCGTCCGCGACAGCGCGATGTGCAGAATGAAGGCGGCCACCGCCAGGAAGATGGCGGGCGTCGCGATACCGAAGGTCTGCAGCTGCGCCAGTTCGTTGCGCACGGTCCACACCGACGGCTGCTGCTCCTGCGGATAGGCCCCGCGTCCCCCGTAAGGCGCCAGCAGCTGATCCACACGCCCGATGACGGCATCGGGGGACGCGCCCGGAGACAGCGACAATGCCAGGCTGTTGAAACTGCCGGTCAGGTCGGTGGCGGCGGCCAGCGCGCCCGGGTGCATCCAGAAGACGCCGAAGCGTCGGTCATCGGGCACGATTTCCCCGGCACGGATGCTGTAAACATACTCGGGTGACAGCGCCACGCCGACTATCTGCAGCTGCCGGCGGCGTCCGTTGATGATGACGCTGACCATGTCGCCGGGCGTCATGTGGTGGGCCTCGACGAACGTCTCGCTGGCCAGCACCTCATCAGGGCGGTCGGACGAGGGCCAGCGTCCGCGGCGCAGCACGAGTCCGTTGAGGATCGGTGCGTCAGGGTCGGGGCGGGTGATGAGGCGCGCGGTGGCAGGGTCATCGAGGCCGGGGACCAGCAGCACCACGTCAACAATGACGCGCGCATCCACGCGATCGACGCCAGGAAGTCCGGCGACGCGTGGCACCAGCGACAGCGGCGCCCGGGTCGCCACGGCGAACACGTCGGCCAATCGCTGCGAGGCGTAGTAGCGGGCCAGCGTGTCCTGCAGCGACGAAAAATTCGACAGATACATGACGAGCATCGCCACGCCCGCCATCACCACGGCCGCAATGGCCAGTGCCTGCCCCCGCATCTGCCACAGTTCCCGCAGCAGCTTCCGATTCAGCGCGGTCCGGACCACCGTCACCATGCCAGCGTCCGCGGTTCGACCGGCGACGGATTGTGCTGCTCGCTGGTGACGCGACCATCGCCGAGGCGTACGACCCGGTCGGCCATGGCCGCAATCGCCGCATTGTGCGTGATGACCACCGTCGACGTCCGCAGTTCACGGTTCACCCGCGCCAGCGCCTCGAGCACCACAATCCCGGTCGTCACATCAAGGGCTCCGGTCGGCTCGTCGCACAGCAGCACATCGGGACACTTGGCAATGGCCCGTGCGATAGCGACCCGCTGCTGCTCGCCACCCGACAACTGCGCCGGAAAGTGGTCAAGCCGCTCGGTGAGGCCGACCATGGCCAGCGCGGCGTCCGGGGTCATGGGCCGGTCGGCAATATCGGTCACCAGGGCCACGTTTTCCCGTGCGGTCAGGCTGGGAATGAGGTTGTAGAACTGGAACACGAATCCCACGTGCTCACGCCGATACCGCGTGAGTTCCGCCTCGGTGGCTCGCGTGAGCAAATGGTCGCGGTACGAGACATCGCCCGACGTGGGCACATCGAGCCCGCCCAGAATATTGAGCAGGGTCGACTTGCCGCTGCCTGACGGTCCCAGCAGTACCACGAATTCGCCTTCGAAGAGTCGGAAATCCACGCCGCGCAGGGCATCGACCGTCACCTCACCCATGGGGTAACGCTTGGTCACGCCGGTCGCGATGAAGACGGGCTGCGGGGGCGCCATGCTCAGACTTGCTCGCCCTATTGTAGTAGTCTGCTCGCGGGAGGCGGACAGCATGCGGGTGCCTGCAGTGATGGTGGCTGGTGCGGTGGTGGCGGCGATGGTGCTGCTCGGGGGGCTGTGCTCCTCGCCAGTGCTGGAAGCGACGCAGGCCCCCCCACGTGCCCTGCTCAATCCCGCGCTGCAGAAGCAGCCGGCCCCGGCCACCTACAAGGTGCGCTTCCGCACCAGCGCCGGCGAGTTTGTCGTGCAGGTGACGCGAGCCTGGGCCCCCCACGGGGCCGACCGCTTCTATCACCTCGTGCGTAACGGCTACTACAACGGGAACCGCTTTTTCCGCGCCATCGCCGGCTTCATGGTCCAATGGGGGATGCATGGCAACCCGGCCGTAACCCGGGCCTGGCGTGATGCGACGCTGCCCATCGACCCGGTGCGGCAATCAAACCGCCGAGGCACCCTCACGTTTGCCATGGGAGCCTCTCCCTCGCAGCGATCCACCCAGGTGTTCATCAATCTGGTGAACAACGGATACCTCGACCCGATGGGCTTTGCGCCCATGGGCGAAGTCATCAGCGGCATGACCGCCGTCGACCGCATCACGACGGTCTACGGCGAGGGCGAACCCTTCGGCCGCGGTCCCGACCAGGAACTGGTGGAAACGCAGGGCAACAAGTACCTGCAGCAGTTTTTCCCGAAGCTCGATGCCATCACCACGGCGGTGATCGTCCGCTGACGGGCCTGGGTACATCCGCTCGCCACCCTATGGCTCAGCCGCTGCCGACGCCCCCCGCACTGCTCCAGCACATTTTCGAACACGACCCCAGCGGCGTGCTCGCCGCCGACCTGGCGACCGGCGACGTCATTGCCGTGAACCGGACGATGGCCGAGTGGCTCGGGCTCTCGCCACACGAGGGGACCGTCAATCTGTTTTCGCTGGCCGTCTGGCATGTCCTGGTCGACAGTGCGGGCGGGCTCGAGGCACTGAGGGCCGCCGGCGGTGTGACCCAGGCGGAGGTCAGTGCCGCCGGAGGGCCTGCCTCTGCCTCACTCACCCAGCTCGGGGCCACAGCCACCCGGCCGGCGCTCTGGCTGCTGCAGACCGTCGACAGCCGGCCGCAGCTGCGGCGGGCCCTCGAGCATCGGCGCGACGACCGGCTCGAGGCGGTCGCCCGCACGACCGGCCATCTGGCCCACGACTTCAATGACCTGCTCACCATCATCATGGGCTACAACGACTGGCTGGCCTTCGACCAGGGCCTCAGCCAGACGTCCCTCGATGCCGTCCAGCAGATCCGC
>JBIIDF010000351.1:0-3069 GCA_044238535.1 Vicinamibacterales bacterium | reverse complement strand
TTCGGAGGTGTCACCGCCGGTCTGCCGCCAGAACTGCCACGCCGGCACCTGCGGAATCTCGGGCACCTGGAACAGGGCACGGAACAGCGGATGATCGGCGGCCAGTTCGCGAATCGGATACGCCCCCGGGGGCAGCACCTTGGCCAGCTCCCGTGCGAAGTCGTCCCAGGCGTAGGGGCCCCAGTAATCGTCGGCCCAGAGGAATCCGCCCTTCAGCAGATACGCGCGCAGCGCCTCGGCATCTTCGTCGGTGAATCCGGCCGTCCCCGGGTCCGACGCCATGACGAAGGGACAGAGCGACAGCCAGTCGTCGGTGGGCCGCACGACGAGGTGCGACGGGCCCGCGTCCGTGCGTGACACCGTCGCCCGCGTCATCTCCGACAGCCGCTGGGAGTAATTGATGTCCGCGAAGGGATAGTCGGTGCCCCAGCCCATGCCGCGCGGTTGTGACCGCACCGTGCGATACATCAGCCGACAGAAGTGGAAACCTCCGTCCTGATCGGCGTCGGTCGGGAACCGCGGCGGCACGCCGGCTTCCCCGCCGAAGCGGCCGAAGCCGCGGCCCCGCTGGGCCTCGGCCATCGACACCGACACGGTCGCCACCACGAGCGCCAGCAGCAGGAGACGTGTCATTGCGGGGCCCTCGGACGAGACAGCGACCGGAAATACTCCTCGACCAGCGTCCGGTATTCCGCCGGCACGGTGTCTCCGGGCGTGACCCGGGTCTGGCCCTCCGTGGCGGCCACCCGTTCGCGCAGGGTGTATTCAAACCGTTTCATCCGCTCGGCCACGAAGGTCTGCAGCCTGGTCAGGGCGTCGACGTCGCGGTAGGTGCGTTCGGCATCGAGCTCGCGCATGCGGCGCATGATCTCGTCGAGCTCGCGCGCATCGACGCCCTGCTCACGCAGCTGTGCGCGCAGGGCACGGGCCTCGCCCATCCACTGCTGCACCTCCCCGCGGAACTGGCGGATGTCGTCACCGGTCCAGTAGTCCCCCGGCTCGCGCCACCAGTCGCCCCCGCCGTCGAGCGCGCCACCGCGGCTGCCACGGGCGCCTGACGCGGCGTCGCCGCGCCCACCCGACCCGTCCTGCCCCTGCTGCCCGGCCTGCCCCTGCTGACCCTGCGAGCCCTGCTGACCTTGCTGGCCGGCCTGCCCCTGTTGGCCCTGCGTTCCAGCTCGGCCCTGGGCTCCGTCTCGGCTCGTCTGTCCGTTCCGTCCCGGCATGCGGTCCTGGCCCGCCTGACCGCGGTCATCCGGGCGGCCCCCGTCTGCGTTCCGCGCCGCACCGGCGCCGTCGCGTGCGTCCCGCGCCTCACCCTCACGCGACCCACCACGGCCATTTCGCGACAGGCGCTGCGCGCGCTCGTCGAGCTGGCGGCTCATGGAATCGGCGCGGCGCGTGAGGTCGCGTGTGCGCTCGAGCGCATCCGGACCGCGCCCGGCCTGCTGCTCCTGTGCGGCATCGGACGCGGCCCCGATGCGTTCGCGCATCTCGTCGATGTTCACGCCAATCTGCGCTTCGAGATTGCGCATGAAGTCTTCGGGCGCGCCGCCCTGCGCGGCGCGCTTCGCATACCGAATCTTGTCGCGCACCTGGTTCTGCCTGAGGCTGTTGGCCGCCTCGGCCAGTTCGCGCGACACGGCCCGGTCCTCGCGGGCCGTGTCGTTCGACAGCCGGTCGAGTGCCTGTTCGAGTCGCGCCACGCTCTGCTCGAGCGCATCCTTCCGCTGGCCAATCAGCTGGGCCCGGCCCAGCCGGTCGGCGCCGGCATTCGGCAGGTCGTTCACATCCTCGGCAATCGCCGACTGCTCGGCGGCAATCTCGTCCGCCTGGCGCTGCGCCTCGCGCAGGTCCCGTCCGTTGCGGTCGCCCTGCGCACGCTCCAGCTGCCGCTGCGCCTCGCGCAGCCGCTGCGCAGCACTCGCCACCTGTCCCTGCCCCGCCGCGCCACCACTGGCCGCCTGCCGCATGGCCTGCGCCGCCTCACGCATCTGGCGGGCCGAGTCGGCCAGGTCTTCCCGCGACTGTTCGCGCGAGAGCCGCTCGAGCTGCCGCGCCGCCTCTTCTGCCTGATCGGCCAGCGCACGCTGCAGGTCGCCACCGCTGACGCGCGGGCCCTGCCCCGCGGCCATCCGACGCTGGCGCTCGAGTTCCTGTTCCTGCCGCTTCGCCAGGTCCTTGAGGCGTTCGGCCAGTTCGTCCACCTGCGCGTCGCCCTGCTGCTGCATGGCCCGCTGGCTGGTCTCGTACTGGCTCGCCATCTTGTCGAGCTCCATCTTGAACAGATCTCCGAGGTCATCGGCCATCGAGCCGCTGTTGCCCCCGCCGCCGCCTCCACCGCTGTTCTGGCGGGTCTGCACCTGCAGCTCGAACTCCTCCTCGGCCTGCTGCAGCAGCTGCAGGGCCCGCTGTTCATGCGGCAGCGCCCGCTCGGCACTCTGGGCCTGCAGCTGCTGTTCGGCCTGCGCCATTGCCGCGGCGGCCTGCGGCAGCAGTTCCGCAATTTTCCCGAGTGCCGGGTCACGCACGGCCAGCTGGCTGGTCATGCGCGTCACCAGCCCCTCGACCTGTTCGCGCACACGGCCCTGCGACAGTGTCAGCACGGTCAGGCCCTCGCGCGTCTTGACCGGTCCCAGCGTCGCCCGGTCGCGCTGCACATTGAAGGTGCCCGACACAATCTGGCGCTGCTGCTGCGACAGCCCGCCCACCTGATCCATGCCGCCGCCTCCGCCGCCACCCCCGCCGCCCATCGATGTGGCCGGCTTGAAGTCCTTGTCGAACGGCCGCACGCGCACGAAATACATGTCGCTGGTCGCCCGCTGCGGTCCGGCCTGCGCGTTGTTGTCGGTGGCCCGTGCGTAATAGGACACGACGTCGCCCGCCTTGACGCCGAGTTCCTCGAAATACCAGGTGTGCCCGACGGTGACCTCCGTCGTCGGCCGCGCACCCCCGAACAGCCGCACCGACTGCTCGGCCCCGCCGTTCACCGCATACACCAGCTCCAGCTGCCGCACCGCGTAGTCATCGTCGGCCGACACGCGCACGGCAAATTCCTGCACCGGCGTC
>JBIIDF010000350.1:0-3074 GCA_044238535.1 Vicinamibacterales bacterium | reverse complement strand
GTCATCGACGTTCAACCCCGCCTCGAATGCGGCCGTGGCGCGGCGCACACCGGTGATGACCAGACGTCCGGCGTCGTTTCTCGTCGTCACGCCAAGCGACGATCTCGAGGCGTCAGCACCGGCCGGTGCAAACCGCAATCCGAGATAGTCGAGGGCCGGCGCGTAGTCGAGCTCGTCGGTCGACTCGACGGCCTGCGCAAAGAACGCCCGCAGGTCGGTGCCGGCCACCTCACTCATCGTGGCGTAGAACTGCTCGGCCGTGTACCCGTTGGCGCCGCTGTAGCGCTGCATGGCCAGCCGCATCCCGTCGTCCAGCGTGCGCGTCCCGTTGGACGCCGCGCGAATGCGGGCATCCAGCAGGAATGCCACCACCGCGCCTTTGGGGTAATAGTTGATGGTCGTGTTCGCGGTGTTTTCGTCAGGGCGATACTGCTTGATCCATGTGTCGTACGACGCCATGTCGACCGGGGTCATCAGGCGGCCCGGAGTGCTGTGGACGGCCTCGATTTGACCCGACAGCGCCGAGAGATAACCGGCATCGTTCGACAGCCCCGCACGACGCACCAGCAGGTCGGCGTAGTAATCAGTGAAGCCCTCGGCGACCCAAAGTGTCTTGACGAAATTCTCGCGCTCGTAGTCGAACGGGCCCAGCTCGACCGGTCGCAGGCGCTTCACATTCCAGTTGTGGAAGTACTCGTGTGCCACCAGCGAGAGCCAGTTCTGGTACGCCCGCGGGGACCGCGTCGTGTACCGCCCCGACATCGTCAGGAAGCTGTTCTTGTGCTCGAGGCCGCCACCGGTATCGACGACCATATTTAGGAAAAAGTAATGCGGATACGGCAGCGACCCCATGGCCGCCCGACCGGCTTCGACAATCTTCTTCACGTCGCCCACGGCACGGTCGATGTCGAACTGCGACGGGTCGCCCTCAAGCACCAGCACGTGCCGCTTGCCGTCCACCTGGAATTCCCGGGTGACGGGGCGACCGGCCACGATCGGGCTGTCGACCAGCGTGTCGAAGTCTTCGGCCACATACGTGTGCGGTGCACCGGCGATCGGCATCAGGGCCGTGGCGGTTCCCGTCCATCCCATGGGCAGCTCGAGCCTGACCTCGTGGGCGCGGGGACGGGTGTCGACCAGCGTGAGGAACGTGGGGGCCCCGTTGAGCATGGCGAAGTCACGCTCGACCCAGTTGTTGCGGACGGTCATCTCGCGGCTGTAGACGCGGTAGCGCACCGTGACCGTGCGAGCCTCGCCGGTCGTCACACGCCACCGGTTCTTGGTCGACTTGACGATGGGCACGGGCTTGCCGTCGGCGGAGGCCGTCACCCCCTCGACATGGCGCTGATACTCGCGCACCAGATACGACCCGGGGGTCCACACCGCCATGTAGAGCTCGATGGTGGGTTGGCCGCCAGTGGGATACACCGCGTCGACGTCGACGTAATGCGTGCGGGCGTCGGGAAAGCGGAGGGTGTAGCGAATCGGCTCGGGAGCCTGAGCGTGGAGGTCGGCTGTGGTCAGCATGGCAACAGCGACCGCGCAGGCCAGCGCGGCAAGGGCGGTGCGGGTCATTGGCGTATTGTAATGGCGTGACCCGCGCCCGGACAGTCGGCCTGCTCTACGTCGCCACTGCACTGGTATTTCTGCTGGTCGGCTTCCTCCTGATGCTGCTGATGCGCTGGCAGCTGGCCTGGCCGGGGTCGCCGGTACCGTCCGGCCTCGCGGCGCTCCTGGGTGAGGCCCATGCGCCCGGCGGTGTCCTGCTGCCCGAGTTCTACCAGCAGCTGGTAGCCATGCACGGCAGCGTCATGGTGTTTCTGGCCGTGGTGCCGCTGGCGACCGGTGGCATTGGCACCCTGCTGGTCCCCCGGATGATCGGCGCACGGGGCATGGCCCTGCCGCGCACCGGTGCGCTGTCATACGCGCTCTATGCCGCGGGAGGCCTGCTCATGCTCGGCAGCTTCCTGGCGGAGGGCGGCGCCGCCGCCTCGGGCTGGACCTCGTATCCCCCACTCGCCGTGCTGGCCACCGCAGGCCAGTCGTGGTGGCTGGCAGGCATGCTGGCGGTCGGCGGCGCCTCGACTCTCTATGCGATTGGCATGATCGCGACCATCATCGGGGCACGGTCACCCGCCATGACGCTGAGACGGCTGCCCTTCTTCGTGTGGTCCCAGCTCGTGTCGGCCGTACTCCTGCTGCTCGCCTTCCCCGCGCTGCAGGCGGCAGCCCTCTTCCAGCTGATGGACCGCCTGGCGGGCAGCAGCCTGTTCCTGCCGAGCGGGCTGGTGCTCGGCGGCATTCCCCTGCAGCAGTATGCCGGGGGCGGTAATCCCCTGCTGTGGCAGCACCTATTCTGGTTTCTCGCGCATCCCGAGGTCTATGTCCTGATTCTGCCGGCGATGGGCATCGTGGCCGAAGTCATCACGGCCCACACCGGTCGACCGCTCTGGGGGGCGCGGGCCATGGTCGGCGCGGTGCTGGTGCTCGGCCTGCTCTCGATGCTGGTGTGGGCGCACCACATGTTCCTCACCGAAATGGGCACCGTCATGAGCGATGTGTTCCAGATCACGACGCTGCTGGTGTCAGTACCGTCGGTCATCATCGTGGGGTGCCTGGTACTGTCGCTGTGGGGGCACAGGATCACGGGAAGTCCGGCGCTGCTCTTTGCTGTCGCGTTTCTGCCGATGTTCGGTCTTGGCGGTCTGACGGGGCTGCCGCTGGGCATGGCGGCCAGTGATGTGGCATTGCATGACACCTACTATGTCGTCGGCCATTTCCACTACATCGTGGCGCCGGGCACCGTCTTCGCCCTGTTCGCCGCGGTCTACCACTGGGCCCCGACCGTGGTCGGACGTACGCTCAGCCCCCGTCTGGGCTCCTGGCACTTCTGGCCGACGGCGGTGCTGATGAACAGCATCTTTCTGCCGATGTTCGTCCTCGGTCTCGCTGGGGTGAACCGCCGGCTCTATGACGCGGGTGCGCAGTATGCACGGGCCCACGGATTCGAGGGCCTGCAGCAGCACATGACCTGGTCGGCGCTCGCGCTCGGCGTGGCCCAGGTGCCCTTTCTG
>JBIIDF010000068.1:0-10998 GCA_044238535.1 Vicinamibacterales bacterium | reverse complement strand
TGGCGGACGTGAGCATCACCTTCGGCGTCACGATGCTTCCGCACCTGCGCGATTTCACGGTGCTGGGGCCCTCGAATGTGACGGGGGTCTCCGAAACCGCCAGCCGCCAACGCGTGTTTGTGTGCCGTCCCACGTCGTCCGCCGAAGAGGAAACGTGCGCGCTGAAGATTGTCCGCAATCTGGCGGGCAAGGCCTACCGCGGTAGTCCGTCGGCAGCCGACCTGCAGGACGCGATGAAGTTCTATGAACAGGGCCGCGAACGAGGCGGCTTTGAAGGCGGCGTCCGCATGGCGCTCCAGTCGGTGCTGATGAGCCCGCGCTTCCTGTTCCGCCTCGAGCCGATGCCGACCGCATCGCCGCTGCGGGCCTACCGGATTTCCGACACCGAACTGGCCTCGCGCCTGTCGTTCTTTGTCTGGGGCAGTGCGCCAGACGACGAGTTGCTGAATGCCGCCTCATCCGGCAGCCTGCGCACCACCACCGGATTCAGCCGGCAGGTGAAGCGGCTGCTGGCCGACCGACGCGCCCGGGCGCTGTCCGATCGTTTTGCCGCGCAGTGGCTGCGCCTCCAGGATCTCGACAAGATCATTCCCGACTATCTGACGTTTCCGCAGTACGACTCCACCCTCGGTACCGCGATGGGCGAAGAAACCCGTCTGCTGTTCGACAGCATCGTCCGCGAGGACCGCAGCGTGCTGGACCTGCTGACGGCCGATTACACCTTCGTCAACGAGCGGCTGGCCAAGCACTACAACATTCCGAATGTTTCGGGGGCCGGATTCCACCGTGTGGCGGTGCCCGAGTATCGTCGAGGGCTACTGGGACAGGGCAGCATTCTGACGCTGACGTCGGTGGCCGATCGCACCTCGCCGGTGCAGCGGGGCAAGTGGGTCATGGAAGTTCTGCTGGGGTCGCCCCCCCCGGCGCCCCCGCCCAACGTGCCGTCGCTGGACGAGTCCGTGAAGACGACGGCGGGTGGCAAGATGCTCTCGACTCGCGAACGCATGGAAGAGCACCGGAAAAATCCCTCGTGCAACTCGTGCCACCGTGTCATCGACCCGCTGGGGCTGGCCCTCGACAACTTTGACGCGACGGGCGCCTGGCGGATCAAGGACAACGAAGTGGCCGTCGACGCCGATGGCGAGCTGTATGACGGCACCCGCGTCAGTGGTCCTGCCGGCCTGCGTGGGGCGCTGCTGCGGCACCAGGACGTGTTCCTGCTCAGCTTCACCGAGAAGATGATGACCTACGCCCTCGGCCGTCGCATCGAGGCCGCGGACATGCCGATGGTGCGCGCGGTGGTGCGCGAGGCGCAGAAACAGAATTACAAAATGTCGGCGTTTGTGCAGGGCATTGCCGGCAGTCCGGCATTCCGCATGGCGGCGCCCGAAGCCCCGGGGGCCGCGCGGCCCGCCACGACCGATGCCGAGAAAGCCGTTCGCTAGGACGCCAGTAGAGGAGACGCGATGATTATCACGAAGACGCACATCTCACGCCGCACGATGCTTCGGGGCATGGGAGTCACCATGGCCCTGCCGTTCCTCGACGCGATGGTGCCAGCCGGCGCCACCTATGCGCAGGTCATGCCGAAGCGCGTGCGCCTGGCGGCCATTGAAATTGTCCACGGCGCCGCAGGAAGCACGGCCTACGGAGCCAAGAAGTTCATGTGGGCCCCCGAGAAGGTCGGCCGAGGGTTCGATCTCTCGCCGAGCAGTCTCGCGCCGATGGAACCGTTCCGCGACCACCTGACCATTGTCAGCAACACCGACGTCCGGAATGCCGAAGCCTTCACCGCGCCGGAAATCGGTGGCGACCACTTCCGGTCAAGCGCCGTGTTCCTGACGCAGTGCCATCCCAAGCAGACCCAGGGCTCCGACGTCTTTGTGGGCACCTCGCTCGACCAGATGTATGCCCAGAAGTTCGGGCAGGAGACGGCCATCCCCTCGATGCAGCTGTGCATCGAGAACGTCGATCAGGCCGGTGGATGCTCGTATGGCTATTCGTGCGTGTACACCGACAGCATCAGCTGGGCATCGCCGACCGAGCCGCTGCCGATGATTCGCGA
Source organism: Vicinamibacterales bacterium (assembly GCA_044238535.1). Lineage (GTDB taxonomy): Bacteria > Acidobacteriota > Vicinamibacteria > Vicinamibacterales > UBA2999 > VFZN01. The sequence goes on along the minus strand of JBIIDF010000068.1, from coordinate 8,933 downwards.
CCCCCGCGTCGTGTTCGATACCCTCTTCGGCGTGGGCGCCACGCCCGGAGAGCGCCGCGAGCGCCGCGCAGAGGACAAGAGCATTCTCGACTGGCTGGGTGATGCGGTGGCGCGCCTGAGAAAGGACCTCGGGGCCGAGGACCGAGCCCGTCTGGCCGATTATCTCGACGACGTCCGGGAAATCGAGCGTCGCATCGAGCGCGTCGAGGCGCAGAACCGCACCGGTGAGGAACGCGAACTGCCGGGCGCACCCATTGGCGTGCCGGACGATTTCGCCGAACACGTCAAGCTGATGTTCGACCTGCAGGCCATCGCCTTTGCCTCGGATACGACCCGCGTCTTCGCCTTCAAGCTCGGCCGCGACGCCTCGAACCGTGTGTATCCCGACAGCGGATACAAGGCCGCCTTCCACTCGGCGTCGCACCATCAGGACCGCGACGACCGCATCACCGAATACGCGAAGATCAACAAGTACCACGTCAGCCTGCTGCCGTATTTCCTCGAGAAGCTCAAGAACACCAAGGAAGGTGACTCGAACCTGCTCGAGAACACGCTGGTGATCTACGGGTCGCCCATGGGCAACTCGAACGTGCACAACCACAAGCGCTGCCCGCTGATCTTCGCAGGCCACGCCGGTGGTGCGCTGAAGGGCGGCGTGCACATCAAGGGCGCCGATGGCACCCCGATGGCGAACGCGCTGCTGACCGCGGCCCACGCCGTCGGCCTGTCTGACCTCAAGTCGCTGGGTGACAGTACCGGGACGCTCGACCTCAATACGGCCCCCGAGTCCACCGTGCAGGCGGCGGAGTAGTGTGATGCGCACACGATTTCTGAGCGGAGCGGTCGCCAGCGTCGCCGGGGCCTTCTGCCTGAGCGCGCTCCTGAGCGCCAGTCCCCTGCAGGCGGGCAAGGGCGCGATTGCCGACGCCGCGCAGCGGGGCGACCGCGATGCGGTGAAGGCACTCCTCAAGGAGGCCGCCGACGTCAACGGCGCCCAGGGTGACGGGATGACCGGCCTGCACTGGGCCGCCATCAAGGGTGATGCCGAGATGGCGCAGATGCTGGTCTATGCCGGCGCCAACGTGAATGCCACCACCCGGCTGGGCAGCTACACGCCGCTGTTCCTCGCCGCCCGACAGGGCCAGGCCGCAGTGATTCCGGTGCTCGTGAAGGCGGGTGCCAAGGCGACGCAGACCACCACGACCGGCACCACGCCGCTCATGGTGGCCGCCGCGTCGGGCAGTGCCGACACGGTCAAGGCCCTGATGACCGCCGGTGCCGATGTAAACGCCGTCGAGTCGGTGCGTGGGCTCAACGCCCTGATGTTCGCCGCGTCGGCGAACCGTGCCGAGGCCATCAAGGCGCTGGTCGCCGGTGGTGCCGACGTGAAGGCGGCGACCAAGGTCATCGACCTCAATGCCATGACGCGGGGCGGCACGGGCTTCAATGGCGGCAACCCGCCGGTGCCCGGTCAGCCGCCGCGCGAGGGCCAGCCGCCGGCGCGTCCGGCCGCGGGTGGGCGTCCGCCCCAGGTTCCCGGTGTCGATCGCCAGTTCCAGCTCAACGAGCTGGTGGCCGGACAGGGGGGATTCACGCCCCTGCTGTTCGCCGCACGTGACGGCTTCACCGAAGCGGCCGTGGCGCTGCTCGACGCCGGAGCCGACGTGAATCAGGTGGCGGCCAGCGACCAGAATAGCCCGCTGCTGACGGCGCTCATCAACGGACACTTCGACCTCGCCAGGGTGCTAATCAACCGTGGAGCCGATGTGAATTGGATGGCCGATAACGGCGTGGCTCCGCTCTACGCCGTGCTCAACGTCCAGTGGGCGCCCAAGGCGCTCTATCCCCAGCCCCAGGCATACCGTCAGCAGAAGCTCTCGTATCTCGACATGATGCAGGTGCTGCTCGACAAGGGAGCCGACGTCAATGCGCGCCTCCGCAAGAAGGTGTGGTACTCCGGCTACAGCTTCGACCTGTCGGGCGTCGATGAGATTGGCGCGACGCCGTTCTGGCGCGCCGCCTATGCCGCCGACGTCGATGCCATGAAGCTGCTGGCGCGCTACGGTGCTGACCCGCACATCCCCAGCATGAAACCCGCGGGTCGTCCTCGCCTGGGCGATGGGGAGCAGCGCGATACACGCGATGTGTCGAAGGCGCCGCCTGTGCCCGTCGGCGGTCCGTCCGTGACCCCGCTCATGGCCGCCGCGGGTGTCGGCTACGGCGAGGGGTTCGCCGCCAACGCCCACCGCTTCGCCCCTGGGGGGATGATGGCGGCCGTCAAGTATTTGGTGGAAGTGCACGGTGCCGATGTCAATGCCGTCGACCATGATGGCCAGGCGGCGCTGCATCACGCGGCCGCACGCGGCGATAACGAAATGATTGAGTACCTTGTCTCGAAGGGCGCAGATGTGAAAGTGGTCGACCGCGAGGGGCGCACCACCGCCGACATGGCCAATGGGCCCGTGCAGCGCATCCAGCCGTTCCCGGAGACCATTAAGCTGCTCGAATCGCTCGGCGCGAAGAACAACCACAAGTGCGTCTCCTGCTGACGGCGCGCACCTGACGAGACGTGCCGGGCCGATGCCCCGGCCGCAACCTCTCACGGCCTTCCGGGAACACTCCCGGAGGGCCGTTCTTGTCTGCGGGCCGCCTCAGCGGCGCACAGGACTCGGCGGGGCTTCGCAGTACTGACGCGTCACACGGTGCCGGTGCCGGAACATCTGGATTAGGCCCGGTGTGACCAGGAGGGGGGCGGCCCAATTGAGCAGCGCACCCCCGGGCAGGTCGTAGCTGATGCGATCGGTCAGCCGCGTGGTTTCGGCATCCACGGAGGTAAACTCGTGTCGGTGCACCCAGCGCCTGAACGGACCTGATACCTGCGTATCGATAAACAGCGTGGGTCGCTCGACCACGGGATGCTCCGCCACCCAGGTGACGAGCCCGCCGAGGCGCAGCACGACGCGCAGGCCTACAGCGAGCGGTCCAGACCGCGACACGACCTTCACCGGGGGAAATGCTGGGGTCAGCAGCGGCAGGGCGTCCTCGCGCTCGTGGAAGGCGAACACGGCCTCGATGGGCGCCCGCACCACGACCGACCGCACAAATTCAGGCATGGCCCATCATAGCGTTCCACTCCTCGGGGCGCGGAGAGGTGACCTCGCATCGGTCACCGGACGCAGGATGCGGAAAGGCCACGCGCGTCGCGTGTAGCATGTAGCCGCCGTCACCGGGCAGGGCCGTGGCTGTTGGAGACGGCACGCCGCCGGACCGATACAAAGGGTCGCCGACGAGGGGATGGCCGAGCACGGCCAGATGAATACGAATCTGATGCGGCCGGCCCGTCGTAATCCGGACACGACACTCGCAGCACGCGGCATGCCGCCTCAGCACTTCCACGTGCGAGTGTGCCGGTCGTCCGGTCGGCGACGCGGCGTGCACCGTACCCAGCCGCCCGTGGGGCATCGGGCCGATGGGAGCCGTCACATCGACGGCATCAAAAGTGGGGGTGCCCTGTGCCACGGCCGCATACACCTTGTCGACGTCCTGGCTTCGCCAGGCGGCCGACATCCGCGCACTGGCCTCCGGTGTGAGCGCCACGACCACCAGGCCTGAGGTGTGACGCCCCAGTCGATGTATCGGCGCGGCCGAGGGCCACTGCTTCCTGAGCAGGTGCAGCAAGGTGTGCTCGAGGAAACCTCCGGCGGGCATCGTCGGCAGCCCGGACGGCTTGTCGACGACGGCGACGTGCGTGTCCTCGTAGCAGAGCCGGAAGTGCTGAGGCACCTCGGGTTCCGCCCATGGTGGCCTTGCCCAGACGATCACGGCTCCGCGGCGCAGTGGCGAGTCTGCAGTGGCGGCCTGTCCGTCAATCGAAACCTCGCCGTTGTGGCAGCGCTGCTGCCACTCGGCCAGTGAACTGTGAGGGAAATGCGCGGCCAGCCAGGCCGCCACTAAGGGCGGCTGCGTCTCGTCAACGACCACGCGATAGCGGTAGCCGGCGTTCAGGGGCATGGTCGTGGCCTTACAAAGAGCGCGCGTCGACGAGACGGTCGTCCGGTCCGCGGGCGACCGGTGCAAGCCGAGGCGGTGCGTCAGGGTTGCCCTGCGGGCCGCAATCGGGAGAACGACGGGGTGGGCGCAGTGGGACGCGACGGCTCGCGGGTCTGCAGATTGAAACGGTCGCCAGGGCGAAGAAAGTAAAACGTCCCGTCCTGTGCCAGACGTCGAGTGGCGTCGTAGATCGCCACGTACGACCGCCCCATCACCTCAAACGACGTGCCTTGCACGACAATCGCCGTCTGTTCGTCGAGACCGATCCCGAGCAGCGAGGGGTCTCGGCGCAGAATCTCCAGCATGTCGAAATGCCGATTCAGCACCAGCACGTGGGCATCGACGGCAGCACCCGGAAGGAATCCGAAGCCCTCCGTGTGGTCGCCAATCAGCACGGTGCCGTTTTCGTCGCCCGTCTGCCCGCGGGGCATGAACGAACCTTGGATTTCGGCCCCAGCGGAGCTGCCCGCGACCACCCCGCCGCGGCGCAGGACGTCGCGCAGGGCCTCGTGTGTGCGCGTGCCGATGTACGCCTCGGCCAGATAGGCATTGGTGCCGCCGAAGATGAACACACCACGCGCGGTCTTGAGCGGGGCGACGAAGGCCTGTGTGTCTGCGACGCGTCGGTCGAGCGTGTGTAGCAACTGCACGTTGCGGGCGCCAGCCTGTTTGAGTTGAGCCAGTCCACGAAAACTGTCGTCGTATCTGATCGCGCCGCCTGCGGTGGGAATCATCACCAGCGGGGCGTCCGGGCCACCCGCCAGCTCTATGACCGTGCGGAACAGGCTCTCATCCACCGGAGAGCCGCCGCCGATGAGGACCAGCGAGCCTGGAGAAGGACTGCTGGCGGGCGCAGCGCCCGGTGTCTGTGCGGCGAGGCGGACCGTGGCGGACCACCCGGCGACTGCGCCCAGCATGACGAGAGACACTCCGCATGCCGCGACCATGCGTCGAACCGACCGGGAACTCACAGCAGTCATGGGATGCATCCGGCACCCTCCCCCGGGGAGCGTAGCACGACGCGACACGCGACAGCCGCGGTCCCCCCACTGCGGCGTGGCCGGCAGACGCGCGCGCGAGCACCGGTCGTCCGGTGCCTGTCGTCAGAACGCCCGCCCGATCCGTATGTAACCTGTGGGCCCTCTCGAGGTCCGCCCATCATGGCCCCATGCGATGCCGCTGGACGCCGTGATGGGTGCCAGTTCGTTGAAGACTAGGGCGACGGATAGCTCTCCACCCCACGACCGCTTCCATGTGCCGTCCTCGGTCGTGTCAGTCCAGACGCGTCCCGCGTCGGCGAAAACCGATGCGTGCAGCCATCGCACGAAAATCCATTGCTGCCCGATGCCGCGCTCGATGCGCCACAGCGGCACCCGGTAGTCGCTGCTGAGTGAAACCAGACCGGTGCCGGCAAAGGCGCCGGCCGGAAAGCCTCTCAGCAGGCCCAGGGCGCCAGTGCCGACGGAGGTGGGAGGTGGGGCGCCGGCGGGTGCCGCGCCCAGTTCGAGCGCCGTCCGCGCCCCTGCGATGCCCGTCGACCGGGCGGCCACAGCGCGCGTGGCCACCACCGCACGGCGAACGCCTCCCGGCAGATACCCTCGCACATCCATGGCCGTCGTTGTGGCGCGGCCCGACCGTCCACGGCTGCGGTCGCTCACCGTGGCCTGTTCCACCCAGGCCCCGGCCCAGACGCCGTCTTCGGGACTGATCGAGTAGCCGTATGTGCGAGCTGTGCGCACGCTGACACCGAAGCGGCCCGCGAGGCGCTGCTGTTCGCGCACCGACGTCGCCAAATCGAATCGGTCGCGTGTTGCCGCCACTGCGGCAGACAGGGTCGCGCTGCGGAGGGCGTGGACGAGTGGCACATCGACCCGCAGTTCACCCTCGCGGCGCCAGCGCGGTGACAGCGTGTCGTCGGAGTCACCGTCGACGCGGACGAATGAAGTGCTGCCCATCCCGACCAGGCCGAGCCTCGGTCGGTATCGCATGTAGGCGTAGCTCAGCGTGCCATCCGGGCGCCAGGCCGGGGGGCGCGTGCGTCGATCGACATCCGCCCCGACGGTCGCCAGCCACGACGCGGACGCGCCGACGGTGTGACGCCCCAGCACGTCGACGCCAAACGTGGCCGCCCCGAATCGCACCTGGCCTGAAGAGGGTGCCAGCACGGGAAACCATGACGTCGGTGCCAGCGTCGAGACCGGTGAGTAGCGATGGGGCACACTCACTGCGCGCGTGGACGGGTCGCGAACGGGTACGGGTTCGGATGTCACGGGCGGCACCAGCGTGCGGCGGTCGCCGTCACGATCGGGGTAGGGCACCGAAAACACATCGTGACCGTCCGCCGTGTATCCGGCGAAGACGAGCGTGCGTCCGTCTGGCGAGACGTCGGGCCAGCGCGCCCCGTTCGTGCGTGTCAGACGGCGGACGTCGTTCCTGCCGGGGATCAATTCGTAGAGGTCGAAGGGCCGGCCATCGAAATCGGCAGCGGCCACCACCGTCGTCCCGTTCGGGTGCCACGTGGGCGTTACCAGGCGGGTGCTGGCGTCGGCGAAGACGACCTCGGGCGCTGTTCCCGCAACCTCGATGACCACAACCTCCGAGAGGTGCCCGGGGCGTCGCCGCTCGACCACGATGCGAGTGCCGTCAGGCGACCACCGCGGTGCGTAGTATTGCGTCTCCGGTGCCGACGCGATTACCTCGAGGTCGGTCTCTGTGAGGCGCTCGGCGTCGGCGCGTCCCGCCAGCACGAGGTCTCGCCGCCCCAGTGACTGGCGCACTGCGACCATGCGACCGTCAGAGGCGACGTCGGGGTCGAGCAGACGCAGTTCGTGGCTCAGCGGCGTGGCGCGTCCGGTCGCGCGCTCCAGGCGCCACAGGTCGGCATAGACGCCGACGTTTCGTCGATACTCCAGTTGGTCGTAGACCACGCTGTTGCCGAGCCGTCCGAAGGTGGAGCCCTGGACCCGCGTCGTCAGGGAGCGATCAATCAGCCCGTGGATGTCGACGAGGCGCATCTCGGGAAAGGCGTCGGGATGGACGATGGAATACACGACGTCGGGGGGGCATCCGTCACAGGAGGGCGCCACAAACCGGGGACCGCTCACCTGCTGACCCCGTGTCGTCAGTCGCCGGATGCCTTCGGTGGCCGGGGGCGCTGAGGCGGCTGATTCGACAAGGGCGGTTCTGTAGTCCTTCCATAACTGCCGGGGCGGCGCACCGAACACCCGACGGAAGGCGGAGGAAAAGCGTCCGCCCGCGGTCGATTGTGCAAGCGCCCCGAGGGATTCGAGGCCAAATCGGTCGGACAGATAGGCCGTGAAGCCGAGCCCATAGGCATACACGCCGGTGGGGCCTGGCCACGTGACCAGGCCCAGGTCCACACGGTCAATCGGATCGAATCGCCCTGCGGTGGCCGCCACCCGATCGATGGCGCGGAACTCGCCGGCATGCAGGCGACCCTGCCCGGTCAGATGACTCTCCACGTAGGTGGCCAGCCCTTCGACATGCCACCGAGGCAGGAACACGTTGGGGAAGGCCAGGGGTGTTCGTCCGAAGACCCGTCGCAGCAGCCCTGCCCAGCGGCGGGACTGATCGAGATGGAGAATGTGTGTGTATTCGTGCACCAGCAACAGGCGGAGCCAGTCATCCGTCCGTCCGATGACGTCGGCCCCAGACGGTGCCGAGACATTCATGAAGATGACGGCGCGGGGTAGCACAGTTGCGTAGCCGTTCGAGTAGTCCCACTGGTCGGCCAGCACGATGTGCGTCAGGGCGGGAGCCTCGAGGCCGAGTGCGGCCGCCACGTCGTGCCGCACCTCTTCCACCATGTCGGCCAAGCGGCGGGCGAGCGCCTCTTCGCCCGGGTGCGAGTAGATGACGAAATGCGGAGTGCGCTGTTGGACGAAGGGTAGACGCGGGTCGATCTGGGTTTGCGCAAGGGCCGCCGTGGCGCTCCACGATAGCGCGAGCAGCACCGCAAGCCATCGGGTCAGGGGGCGGCAACCGTCCAGGAGGGACACGCCTCATCTTCCCGCAACGCCCCGATGTGATGGGAAGGAAAACTCGAGCCGGCGACCCGACGTGAACTGGTGACCTGCTGATGGCGAACCTAGCTCAATTCACCGCACTGTATCGTGTTCAGAGGGAAACTGTGGCGGTGACCTGCCGAGTTTCTTCGGGCCAGTGATTACTGGAGAACGGCAGCCGCTGAGAGGACCGGGTTTCTCGGACCACTTCTAGAGTGAGCCTGCGGCCGTTGCGAGCATCCCTTGCGCGAATTCCCGGGGGCTTTGACCCTTGAGAGCTCGGTGAGGAGGATGCTCATGATAGTCCACCGAAACGCATCGATCGTCTGCTGCGCGTCCTCCAGGATCGTGAACCCATGCACGTTCACGCAGTCCAGACGTCACCGCGCATTGAAGGACTCGATCATGGCGTTGTCCGTCGGTGTGCCGCGCCAACTGAAGTCGAGGATCACGTCGTTGGTATACCCCCAGAGGTCCACCGCCGCACTGACGAACTCCGTGCCGTTGTCGCAGTCAATACGTTGCGGCACACCGCGTTCGAATCGGAGTCGCTCACGCGTGGCGGCGACATCGTGGCCCCCGAATCCGTGGCCGATGTCGATCGCCACGCACTCGCGCGTGCACATGTCGATGACGGTCAGGGCACGGAAGCGGCGCCCATCGGCGAGCTGATCCGCAACGAAATCCATGCGCCACATGTCGTTGCGCGCGGTCGCCGCAGCACATCCGCAACGGGCACACCCGACCCTGCTTCCCTGAGCATTTCGACGATCGGGCTCTCGCTGAATTTCGACGTGCGCAGGATCACTCCTGAGCCAGGAGCCGTCTCCTCTCGACTGTCTACCCACCGGGGGAGCT
>JBIIDF010000349.1:0-3101 GCA_044238535.1 Vicinamibacterales bacterium | reverse complement strand
GCTCGCCCCTCGGGACTCGACGCGCCAGAGCGTCGAGTGGCCCGGCCCTCGCCAGTGCACTGACCGGGCCTCACAGCTGTCGGCAGCAGACCGCCGTCATGCCTCCCGCACCGCGCTAAGATGGCGACGTCATGCCCCGCCTCCTCCGACTGCTCGTGACGCTCGCCGCACTGGCGCTGCTGCAACCTTCGCTCACCGCGCAGCCCGCGCCGGCCGCGGTCGACCTGCTCATCCGCAACGGACGCGTCCTCGACGGCAACGGCAATCCGTGGGTGCGCGCCGACATCGCCATCCGCGGTGACCGGATTGTGGCGATGGGTACGCTCGGCGGTGTACGTGCCTCCACCGTCATCGATGCCCGCGACCGCTACGTGGCTCCGGGCTTCATCGACGTGCACTCGCATGCCGGCCCCGGGCTGCTCACCGACGGGCTCAAGCACGGCCAGCCGCTGCTGGCCCAGGGCATCACCACGGCGTTTGTGAATCCGGATGGCGGGGGCCCGGTCACCATCGCCGGCCAGCGCGCTACCTACGAGACGCAGGGCATCGGCGTGAACGTCGGGCTGTTCGTCCCGCACGGCTCCGTACGAGCCTCGGTGATGGGCATGTCGGACCTCGACCCCGATGCCGAGCAACTGGCCCGCATGGTCGCCCTCACCCGACAGGGCATGGAAGCCGGAGCACTGGGCCTGTCGAGCGGACTCTACTATGCGCCCGGCAGTTACTCGAAGACGGCCGAGGTCATCGCGATGGCCCGCGCCACGGCCCCGTTCGGCGGTGTCTACTCGAGCCACATCCGCGATGAGGCCGACTACACGATCGGCGTCGTCGCAGCCGTCGACGAGGTGATCGCCGTTGCCGAGGGCGCAGGCGTCACCGGTGTCGTCTCACACATGAAGGCCCTGGGCCCGGCCAACTGGGGGAAGGCCCGCGTGCTCGTCGGGAACATCGAGGCCGCACGCGCACGTGGCGTGCAGGTGTTTGCCGACCAGTATCCCTACGAAGCCAGCGGCACCGGAATCATCGGGGCGCTCATGCCGCGGTCGGCGCAGGTGGGCGGACGCGAGGCCATGCTCAGGCGCATCAGGGGCGAGCTTCGGGCCGAGATTCGCGCCGAGGTCGCCGCCAACCTCGTGCGCCGCGGCGGTGCCGACACCCTGCTCATCAGCCGCTATGAACCCGACCCGTCTTTCGAGGGGCTGCGCCTCTCGGTGCTGGCGGCCCGCGCAGGCGTGGCACCCGAGGAGTTTGCGCTGCAGATGCTCGAACGCGGCGACGCCGGTCTGGTGTCGTTCAACATGTCGGAAGACGACATCGCGCTCATCATGCGTCAACCCTGGACCATGACCTGCACGGATGGTGACCTCGTGCCCATGGGCCTCGGCAAGCCGCATCCACGGGCCTACGGCGCGTTCCCCCGCAAGCTCGAACGCTATGTCCGCGAGCAGTCGGTGGTGGGTCTCGCCGATGCCATCCGATCGATGACATCGCTGCCGGCGCTGGTGTTCGGGCTCGCCGACCGCGGACAGCTGCGCGTCGGGGCATTTGCCGACGTGGTGCTGTTTGATCTGGCTGCGGTCGATGATGTGGCCACCTACGAGAATCCGCACCAGCTGGCCGCCGGCATCACCGACGTGATCGTCAACGGCCAGTGGGTGCGGCGCGCCGGGGTGTTCACCAGCACCCTGCCGGGACGTGTCGTGGTGCCCGTGCGGCGCTGAGCCGCGCGGCTACTCGTAGCGCAGCGCTTCGACCGGGTCCATGCCCGCGGCGCGGCGGGCAGGCAGGTAGCCGGCGGCCACACCAACGACCACCGATGTCGTCACACCGGCGACGACGGCCCAGAGCGGCGGTGTCGCCGGGAACGTCGGGGCCACCAGTGAGGCCAGCACGCCGAGCAGCGACGCCAGCATGACGCCAGCGGCACCTCCGGCCCCGGCCAACAGGGCTGCCTCAAACAGGAACTGCCGTAGCACCTCCTGACGCTTCGCCCCAATTGCCAGGCGCACGCCAATTTCGCGTGTGCGCTCGGTGACACTGATAATCATGACGTTGGCGATGCCGATCCCGCCGATCAGGAGACTGACGGCGGCCAGCGCCACCGTGGCGATGAAAATCTGCACGCCAATCCGGTCGAACGACGCGATGATCTGGTCGGCCGTGCTGAGCGAAAAATTATCGGGCTCGCCGATCGGCACATTGCGCAGCAGCCGCAGAATCGTTTGTGCCTCTTCCAGGGCACGGGCCCGTTGCCCCGGCAGCGCCCGAATGTAGAGGATGGTGTTGCGCGCATCGGGGAACTTGAGCTTCGCCGTGTTGACGGGAATGGCGACGACGGTGTCGTTGCGGTTCTCGCCGAAGAACGTGCCCTTGCGCGGCAGCAGCTCGCCCACGACGTAGTAGCGATCGCCGCCGAGCAGGAACGACTGCCCCACCGACGACTGCTGCCCGAACAGGGCCCGGGCCACACTCGACCCAAGCACCGCCACCTGGGCCCGCGCACGCTCTTCGTACTCGGTGAACGGCCGCCCCGAGGCAAACTCGGCCCCCACCACGTCATAAAAATTCGGAGAAATGCCCTCGATCAGCAGCGAATCCGATTCGTTGCTGCCCGCACGCGCCGTGATGGCTCTGGTGCCCGTCACGGCCGGCACAATCACCTCGATGCCCACGTCGCGAATCGAGGGGCCCAGTTCCGAGATGCGCGCCGCGAACTCGGGCTTCAGCGTCGGCCGGTTGATTTCCGTGGAACTGCCGGCCGAGTACGGCTCGCCGCTCACATGGAAGGCGAAGATGTTGTCGGTGCCGAGCTCGCGGAACAGCTGCGCCACGCTGTTGCGCAGGCCCACCAGCGTGGAGGAGACCAGCACCACCGTGACGATGCCGATGACGACGCCGATGATGGCGAGGGTCGAGCGCGCGGGCTGCGAGCGAATCGACTCGACGGCCAGGCTGGCCGCCTCGCGCAGTTCGCTGGTAACCGATTCGGTGACAGTTTGCTTCATGGCCGGTTACTCGGTTCGGATGGCTTCGATGACATCGAGCCGCACGGCCCGACGCGCCGGATACCACCCGGCCAGAATGCCACTCGCCGCCGACGC
>JBIIDF010000348.1:0-3108 GCA_044238535.1 Vicinamibacterales bacterium | reverse complement strand
TATATCTCGTACACTCCGGCATCCCGTGTTGCATAACCGCGACCGGAGCAGGAGGTATTTCGTGACGACGCGTGCGCGAATGAATGTTGTGGCCGCTCTGGTGCTGGCAGTCAGCACCGCGGTGTCGGCCTGGGCGCAGGGAACTACCGGGACCATCACCGGGCGTGTGCTGGACGGCAGTGGTGGCCTGCTGCCCGGGGCCACCGTGGCCATCAGCAGTCCGGCCATGATTGGCGGCCCGCGAGAAGCGGTGACCGATGGTCTTGGCACCTATCGCTTCACGGCGGTGCCCCCGGGGTCGTACCGGGTGGTCTTCTCGCTGCCCGGCTTCCAGACCCTGACCGTCGAGGGCGTCACGCTGCTGGCGGGCGCGACGATGACCGTCAACGGGCCACTGCAACTCGACAGCGTCTCCGAGTCGATTACGGTGACCAGCACCACCCCGACCATCGACCTGCAGGCCACGACGGTGGGTGTGAACTGGAGCGAACAGCAGATGGAAGACCTGCCCTACGGCCGCGGCATCCGTGGCCTGGCACGTCTGGTGCCCGGGCTGGCCCCGACGCAGTTCGACGTGGGTGGCAACACGGTGGGTGGGTCAACCACCACCGGTGCGCGGTCCTACGGTCGCAGCGGCGGTGAGCTCATCAAGTTCGACGGCGTGGTGTGGGACCAGTTCTTCGGTGACTACAACACCTACGACCAGATTCAGGTGTCGGCCGCCGCACGCAGCGCCGAAATGCAGAGCCCTGGCGTCTCCATGAGCTTCGTGGTCAAGTCGGGCAGCAACACCTTCCGCGGCAACTACCTCGGGGCCTGGCAGGACGGCAACTGGCAGGGCAGCAACGTCACCCAGAGCCTCCGCGACCAGGGCTTCGACCCGGGAAACAACAAGTTCACGCGCTACAACGATGCCAGCGTCGACCTCGGGGGGCCGCTGGTCCGCGATCGCCTGTGGTTCTATGCCGCCTACGGCTACAACTATTCGGGCCTGCTGATCCCCGGGTTCATTTCGCAGAAGACCGGTGCGCAGGTCGAGTTCTTCACCCGACTCGACAACCCCACCCTCAAGCTGACCTATCAGGCGTCGCGCAACAACAAGTTCGAGCTGACGCAGCAGTTCAACCGCAAGTGGCAGCCGTACCGCACGGCCAGCCGTTTCGTGCCGCTCGAGGCCACACAGAATCAGATTGCCTGGACGGCCATCGGCCCGGCACTCAAGTTCACGCGCATCATGAGTCAGAGCATGACGCTCGATCTCAGCGTCAACCGTTCGGGTTACTGGTGGCCGGACAAGGCCTGGACCGATGATGTGCGCAAGACCGATCTGACGACGACGCAGACGAGCGGCGCCTTCCTCGAGTTGAACCGCAAGCCGGCACGCTATGGCTATAACGGCACGCTCTCGTGGTACCGCGCCATCGGCAGCACCAACCATGAGATCAAGACCGGGTTCCTCGGCTACCACAGCACCAACTTCGTTGAGACCTACGGCTATCCGAATCAGCAGGTGTATCGCTATCGCAGTCTTCCCGGGGACACCGATTTGTTCCTGCGTCCCGACTCGGTGCAGGTCTTCGAATACCCGAACAACACCAACGCCGGGGTGCTCTACAACTCGGGCTATATCAATGACAGTATGAGCCTCACGCGCAAGCTCACGGTCAACGTTGGCGTGCGCTACGACCGGTATTCGTCGTGGCTGCCCGAGCAGGGTAACCCGGGCACCGGACCCTATGCGACGCAGCGCATCTATCCCGAGAATCGGGACTTCCCGACGTATACGGCGTGGTCGCCCCGCCTGTCGACGGTCTATGACCTCACGGGCAACGGGCGCGTGGCGCTCAAGGCCAGCTACGGCCGCTATGCGGCAGCCGGCTCCGGTGTGACGGCCGCCTCGGGCCCGGTGGCCGGGCAGATTAACCCGGCGGCGACACTCGTCTCGACCTATAACCGGTGGGACGGGCGCATCCCCTACACCCCCGTGGCGGCTGACCTGGCGTCGGTCACGGGCGCGACGCGCGACAGCCGCTTCGACCCGAACCTGCAGGGTGAATACATGGACGAGTGGACGGCGGGCGTCGACCTCGGCCTGCGTCGCGACACGGTGATGCGTTTCAACGTCGTGCGCAAGTACGACTTCCGCGGCAACAAGGAACTCAACCTGGCGCAGCCCTTCGAAGCCTTCACCGACTATCGCACGGGTGTCGACCCGGGTCGCGACAACGTCGCCGGCACGGCCGACGACGGCACGGTGCAGGTGTGGTCGGTGCCGCGGACGTATCCCACGTTCGGGCAGATCAAGAGTCTGTGGGTCAACACGGAAGGCAGCGAGGGCAACGACCGCTACACGGCGCTTGAGGCCACGCTGAACAAGCAGTATGCCGACGGCTGGTCGTTCATGGCGTCGTATGTGTGGGACAAGCGCATCGTGCGCAACATCGCACCGCGCACGCCCAACGAGGCCGCCTATAACTGGCAGCTGCCCGAGCGCTACCAGAGCGTGCGCCTCAACGGCACCTATGAACTGCCGTGGAAGCTGATGATTGCGGCCACCTTCACGGGCCAGGAGGGCGAGTACTACAACCGCATCGTGCAGGTGCGTGACGCTCTCAACACGCTGGTGAACGTGGTCGTCGAAGGGCAGGCCGGGCGCTACGACTGGGTCAAGCTGGCCGATGCCCGCTTGTCGAAGACCTTCACCTGGGGCACGTCCCAGTCTCTCGAGACGTTCGTGGACGTGTTCAACCTCACGAATTCGAGTGTGGTACTTCGCCGGGTGACGACCAACGGTCCGAACTACTTCAAGCCCCTGTCGACCGGGGGCATCGACGCCGCGTCGGCCAATCCCATCCCGGCCGCCCGCGTGTTCCGCGCCAGCCTCCGCTATCGCTTCTAGTATCCGTGTTGGCCGACGTGTCCCCCCTCCGGGCACGTCGGCCTTTTTTTCTCCGGCGGTGCTAAGCTCTCTGGGATTCCGTCTGCGTGACGGACCCTGACCCATGCGCCAGATGTTCCCCACCGTGACGCTGCACGCGCCGGCCGATGGCCCGGCCCGTGCCCAGAGCGAGGATGGCTCGCTCACCCCGATTTACGGCAAGCGCGTCA
>JBIIDF010000347.1:0-3117 GCA_044238535.1 Vicinamibacterales bacterium | reverse complement strand
GTCGACATGGACGGACGGAACCTGCGCCTGCTGACGCCCGAGGATGCGGACCACGACATCTCGCTCGCGCCCGATGGCCGCACGTTCGTGACCGTCGCGGCCACGCCCGATACGCCACCCGTGGCACGGTTGCGCAGTGCCAACGGCGAACTGCTGCTGACGCTGGAGACGGCCGACATCACACGGCTCACCGCGGCCGGATGGCAGCCGCCGCAGCGCATCACCGTGAAGGCGCGCGACGGGGTGACCGATCTGCATGGGCTCATGTATCGGCCGACGCGCTTCGACCCCTCGCGCAAGTACCCCATCATCAATAACATCTATCCCGGACCCCAGACCGGCAGTGTCGGATCGCGGCAGTTTGCCGCGTCACGCAGCGATACGCAGGCCCTCGCCGAACTCGGCTTCATCGTCGTGCAGATTGACGGCATGGGCACGCCCTGGCGGTCGAAGTCGTTCCACGAGAAGTACTACGGCGACATGGGCGACAACACGCTGCCCGACCAGGTGGCCGGCATGAAGGAACTGGCCGCGCGCTACCCGTTCATCGACCTCGACCGCGCCGGCATCTACGGCCACTCGGGGGGAGGATTTGCGACCGCGGGGGCGATGTTCCGGTATCCCGACTTCTTCAAGGTGGGTGTCTCGCAGGCGGGTAACCACGAGAACCGCAACTACGAGGATGACTGGGCAGAGAAGTGGCAGGGCCTGCTCGTGACCAATCCGGATGGCACGACCAATTATGACAACCAGGCCAACCACCTGGTGGCCAGCCAGCTGAAGGGCAAACTGCTCCTGGCGCACGGCACGATGGACAGCAATGTGCCGATGTATGGGACGCTGCTGGTCGTCAACGAACTGATCAAGGCCAACAAGGACTTCGACCTGCTGCTGTTGCCCAACCGCGGCCACGGCTTCGGCAACGAGCCCTACATGATGCGCCGGCGCTGGGATTATTTCGTCCAGCACCTGCTGGGCGCGACCCCGCCGGCTGCGTTCGCCTTCACGCCCCCCACTGACCCGCGCTGAGGGACCGCGATGGAGACGGCGATGGCGGCCCTGCGGACCGCCCTGACCTATCTGGCGATTGTCACCTACACGCTGCTGGCCGGCCCGATCGGGCTGCTGATTGCCATTCCGTTCCGGGTGAAGGGCCTGCTGTATGACCTGGGCCACGTGGGCGTCTGGATGACGCTCCGCACGTCGGGCATTCGGGTGACGGTCGACGGACGCGAGCACCTGCGGCCCTCAACGGCCGTGGTGTTCTGCGCCAACCATCAGAGCAATGTCGACCCCCCGGTGCTGTTCAGCGCGCTGCACCGGCGCCTGCACGTGCTGTACAAGGCGGAACTGAACCGCCTGCCCATTCTCGGCACGGTCTTTCAGGTGGGGGGATACATTCCGGTGCCGCGGGAGCAGAAAGAGGCGGCCCTGAAGGCCATCGACCTGGCGGCCGAGTCGATTCGGCGAGGGAACTCGTTTCTGGTGTTTCCCGAGGGCACCCGCAGCCGCACCGATGAGATGCTGCCCTTCAAAAAGGGCGGCTTCGTCATGGCCATCCAGGCGCAGGCCCCCATCGTACCCGTGGCCATTTCCGGGGGCCGCGATGCGATGCGGAAGGGGAGCGCGCTCATCTATCCCACCCATGTCCGTGTGCGCATTGGCGCACCGGTTCCCACCGCCGGGATGACGCTGGACGACCGCGACACGCTGATGGCCACGGTTCGCGAACGGATCGCCACGCTGCTGCGTCAGTAAAGATGTATGCGTCGCTGGCCATTTGCGCTGCTGTGCCTGTGCCTCGCGGACCTCGCCCTGTCTGCGGCGCAGCCGCCCCGGTTCCCGCGCGTGCGGGACGGGCGCACCCTCGTCAGATTTGAGGCCTTTGTCACGCGCGACGGCGTCCCGGTGACGGGGCTGCCCGCATCCGCCTTCACGGTGCGGGAAGACGATGCCGAGCAGACACTTGAAGAGGTGCTGCCCCTTGGTGATCGGGCCGAATCTGGCGCCTCACCCCGGCGGTTTGTGGTGTGGCTCGATCGGTGGCATCTGGCGGCGACGACCGATGTAGCCTCGGTCGCCCGGGTCATCGACGCGGTGGTGGGCCCGATGGACCAGGTCGCGCTCGTCACGCCCGATACGCGGCCCGCGGACCTCGTCTTCACGGCGCGGGGGCCGGGGCTTGGTCAGGCGCTCGCCGACGCGATGGCCTGGGCACCCGGTGACCGCGATGCGGCCGGGCTCGACCTCGAACGGCGGTGCTTTGCCGATGGGCGCGGGGGAGCCGCCATCGCGGAGGAACTCACGGCGAGACGACGCGAGCAGGAGACGCTGCGGGCCTTCAATGCGGGGCTCGCCCAGCTCGAGGACATGCGAGAGGGGCGCACCTTTGTGCTGCTCGTGTCTGACGGCTGGGCCATGTTCAAGGCCAACGACCGGGTCGAGGACGCCACGGTCAGCGACGAGTGTCAGCGCGAGCGCACGCGGCTGGCGTACATCGATTCCGAATTCGAAGCGCGCATGACCACACAGCGGGCCAACCGCGCCACGGTCTCGGTGTATCCGATACGTCCTGCCGCCCTCGCCGCCGGTGCCGAGCAGGGCCCCTCGGCGACGGTCGTCGCAGAACGGCGCGTCGAGTCGCTGCGGACGCTTGGGCAGCTCACTGACGCAGCGGCCCTGGTGATGCCGGCCGACCGCGACCCCTGGCTGCAGCGGGTGCGCCGCGATGCCGGCGCGTCGTATCTGCTCAGCTACTACTCGTCGAATACGAAGTTCGATGGACGGTTCCGCCGTGTGACGGTGGACGTCGCCGCGGAGGGCCTCGACGTCCGGACCCGCCTCGGCTATCTTGCGCTGACCGATGCTGAAGCGCGCAGCACCGGGGTCGTGACAACGCCCGTGCTCGGGCCGGGAGGGCGAGCCCTCCCGCCTCCGGCGGTGTCGCGCGCCCTCGACCGTTTGGGACCCGCATCGGGGCGGGCGCTGTCGCCGCTGCGCGTTCAGGTCGTGGGCTTTACCTCGACCGTGCGGGCGGTGGTCGAGCTGGAACCGGCGGCCGCGCGCCTGCCCGAATGGCAGGCGGGCATGGCCGTGCAGGTGCTGATCGAATCTGAG
>JBIIDF010000346.1:0-3119 GCA_044238535.1 Vicinamibacterales bacterium | reverse complement strand
GGGACCCCTCTGGCGACGCAGTGGCTGATTACGCGCACGACCCGCTACGCGGCCAACTGCACCGGGCCCTGCCGGCCGGGTGAACTGGTGATTCCCAACCTCACGGAAGCGTCACTGACGCTGCCGCTGAAGCCGGGCGGCACGGAGCTCTTCGATCGCATCAACCAGCTGGATCTCTCTCTGGCCAAGTGGTTCAACTTCGGCCGTCGCCGGATGCAGCTGCAGGTGGATATGTTCAACATTACCAACGCCAATCCGGTACTGGGCTTCCGGTCGGTCAACTTTGACACGGCGGCGTATCAGCAGGTCAGTTCGATCCTCAATCCCCGAGTGATGCGGCTCGGCCTGCAGTTCCGTTTCTAGCACGTCAGGGGCGGTATCCGGTGCGGATGCCGGATGCCGCCCTGTTTCTCGTCGGGTACGGTAACCTCGTGCCCGGTTGTCCGTGGTGCGCTTCGCCCGAGTCCTCGCCGTTCTCCCCTATGCCCTGGGGTTCCTACTGCCGCCCCTCCTGATCTGGTCGTCGGAGGCTGGGGGCCTGACGGCCTGGCTTCCCGTGGTGGTGCTGTTTGCCGGCGTGGCGTTGCTCGACGCCCTGGTGCCTCCGCACCCGACCTTGTGGTCATCCGTAGACGCCTCCCGCCTGGACGGCCTCATCGAATTCCGCGTGATGACCTGGCTGTGGGTGCCCGTGCATGTGGCCCTGATGCTCTGGGCCATCACAACAGGAGCCTCCCTGCACGGCTCTGCCTGGTGGGCCCTGGTGCTGGGCACCGGAGCCATCGGCGGTGCTGTGGGCATCACCTACGCCCATGAACTGATGCACCGCACGTCGCCCTGGGAACGGGCGCTTGGGGATGTGCTGCTCGCCCTCGTCAGCTATCCACAGTTCGCCCTGGCGCACGTCTACAGTCATCATCGCCACGTCGCAACGCCGCGTGATGCCGCCACGGCGCGCCTGGGAGAGGGCCTGTATGCCTTCCTCGTCCGCTCGGTGGCTGGAAGCGCACGCGACGCCTGGTCTTTCGAGAGGGAACGCCTGCGGCGACGCGGCCACCAGGCCTGGCACGTCTCCAATGCCTGCTGGCGGTACGCCGCGACGCTTGTTCTGGTCTACGGCGGTGTGTGGATGCTGCAGGGCTGGTGGGGCGTCGGGTTTCTGGTCCTGCAGAGCGTGCTGGCGGTCGCCCTGTTGGAAACCATCAACTACGTGGAGCACTACGGCCTGCTGCGCCGCGAGGCGAGTCCCGGCCGCTATGAGCCCGTCGCCGTGCGGCACTCGTGGGATTCGAGCCATCGCGTCAGCAACTGGCTGCTGATCAATCTGGCGCGCCACGCCGATCATCATCTCGTGGCCAGTCGGCGGTTTCCCGCGCTGTCGTCACAGCCGATGGCCCCCCAGCTGCCCTTCGGCTACGGCACAATGCTGCTGCTGGCGACGATACCTCCCCTGTGGAGGCGCGTGATGGATCCGCGCGTTCAGCGCATACGGCGGGACATCTGGTCGGAGGTCTGAACATGAGCATGAAGCACGGATGGGGGACACGTCGGGCGGCAGGGTGTTCGCTGGTGTTCCTGCTGCTTGTGGTGACGATGGCGGTGACAGGTGCGCGAGGCACCGCGCAGTCGAAGACACCCTTCGGCGTGCCCACATCGGACGTGACGCAGCCCGGCCGGCGCATCATGGCCGAGCCGGGGTCGCGGGCGCAGGGCTGGACATCGCAGGGCCGGTCGGAAGTGCTTGCCCGCCACGGGATGGTGGCCACCAGCGATCCCCTGGCCTCACAGGCGGGCCTCGACATTCTGAAGCAGGGGGGCAATGCCGTCGATGCTGCCGTGGCGGCAGCCGCGGTGCTCGATGTGACGTCGCAGAACGACACGGGTATTGGCGGTGACCTGTTCGCGCTGGTCTGGAATGCGCGCGAGCGGAAGCTCTATGCCCTGAATGCGGCCGGGCGTTCACCGGCCAGCTGGACGCCGGCGTTTTTCCGCGACCGCCTGAAGGTGACGCGCATGCCTGGCAGCGGTGTAAACGCCGCCACCGTTCCTGGCGCCATCGCCGGCTATGACGCCCTGCTGACACGCCTCGGCACCATGACATTCCGCGAGACGCTCGAGCGTGCGGCGCGCATCGCCGACGAAGGCTGGGGGCTCGGGGAGCGGAGGCACGACGACCTGCTGAGTGCGGCCGAGGCGCTGCGGAAGGACGCCGATTCGCGCGCCCTGTTTCTCGACCACGGGCAGGTGCCGGCCCTATACAGCGTCATTCGGAATCCGAACCTGGCACGGGCACTCCGGCTGCTGCAGGCCGAAGGCCCGTCCGCGTTCTACCGCGGAGCCATCGGCCAGGCGCTCGTGCGCAAGGTGCAGGCCGACGGGGGCGTGATGACCCTCGATGACCTGGCGAGCTATCAGCCCGCCTGGGTCGACCCGATTTCCACGGTCTATCACGGCTACACCGTGCACCAGTTGCCGCCGCCTGGTCAGGGCGTTGCGGCTTTGACCATGCTCAATATCCTCGAGGTCTGTGCCCCTCGGCTCGGGGTGAACCTGTCAGCGCTGGGGCCGTCGCATCCGGATACGTGGCACCTGCTGGTGGAGGCGAAGAAACTCGCCTATGCCGACATGCTGGCCGTCAATGGTGATCCGGCATTTTCGGCCGTGCCTGTGTCGACCCTCGTCTCCACGGAGCACGCCGCGTCGCGGTGCGGTTGCATCTCCATGGAGAAGGCGGGTGGGGTCGCTGTCGCCGGGGGCATGGACGGAGGCACGATTTATCTGGCCACCGCCGACCGGTGGGGCAACATGGTGTCGCTGGTGCACAGTGTGTTCAGCGTGTATGGCAGCCGCGCCTCGGTCGAACCGTTCGGGTTCGTGCTGCACAACCGAGGGTCGGCGTTTTCGCTGATGGATGGGCATCCTAACCTGGTGGCGCCACGCAAGCAGCCCTTCCACTCGATCATGGCCGGCTTTGTGACGCGGAACGGCGAACCGCTGATGGCGTTCGGCAACATGGGCGGCAGCGTGCAGCCCGAGACGCATGCGCAGCACATGGTCAATCTCATCGACCACGGAATGAACGTGCAGATGACCACCGATGCTGCCCGTTTCACGCACAA
>JBIIDF010000345.1:0-3132 GCA_044238535.1 Vicinamibacterales bacterium | reverse complement strand
CCGCCAGCGGGTGCGCTCCAGCTCGTGGGCGTCACCGTAAAGGTCGCCGTTCCGGCCGACTGCGTAACGGTGAAAGTCTGCCCCGCGATGATCGCCGTGGCCTCCCGGACGGATGCGCTCGTCGTCGCTGCGGCGGTCAGCGTGACCGTTCCGTTAGAGTCGCCTGAGCTCGGTGAGGTGGACAGCCATGCCGCGTTTGTCTGGGTAGTCCACGGGCACCCGAATTCGGCAGTGACTCCGACACTGACTGACCCGCCGGCAGCCGCGATGGTCGCAGATGTTGGAGAAATTGTTGGGGCACAGCTGGGGAGCGAGGCGAAGCCGTAATCCCCACGTGTTGTTGGGAACGGTGCCTCGCGGACGCGCGAAGGTCTTAAGGTAAAAGACAACTCCTTCGGGGGTTAAGGTCGGAAACGCGCCTCGGACCAACGCCGCCAGCCCCGCCACGTGCGGCGACGCTTGGCTCGTGCCCGCAAAGGCGCCCGGCCCTTTGACGAGAGTATCTGCTCTGTCAGCTCCTACAATATCAGGCTTGTAACGGCCATCGGGGGTTGGGCCTCTCGAGCTGAATGACTCGATGGTGCTGGTATTGAAGTAAGGAGCAGCGCCCACGGCCAACGCACCGGTAGAGGCTGAGTCTGCAGGACTACTGATTGCTCCCCCGTCGGTGTATTGGCCCGGAAACGAAGTACTTCCAAACTCACTACCCGGTGCTAAGTCTCGAATTTGAATCCAGTCCGGCGCCGTAAGAGCATAATTTCGACGCACCTGTAGATAATACTCACCGCTAACGGTCGCTGTGTGCGTTAGCAACTCCGTCGGAGTACTTCCCTGGGTGCCATCTTGGGGCACGTCAGCGATTTTCACCACGGACCAGTCAGGTCCACGCAGAATCAGGCCCAGGTCACGAGACGTTCCGGGCCAGTCGCCTTTCCACCGCAATTGCAGATTTATGGTTTGCCCAGCGGATTTATGGAATGCAATAGAATCGAATCCGTAGGGCGCAAAATCCAGCAGACCGTCTGCATCGGCATCGCTGTATATATTGGAGTACGTGCTTTTCCGCTGGTTGCCCGCAGAGGCAACAAACACCGCACCACCAGCGACAGCGGCATCAACAGACTTCAGTGGGCTGGTTGCATAGTGCGAAGAACCGTCGCCTGGGCCATCCCAATTCCAAGCCACAGAGTGGTTGATGACCTTAACACCTTGACTCACCATCCAGTCAACCGCGTTCCGAAAATCTCCTGGTGAATAGGGCCTTGCCAAGTACAGCTGAACTCCAGGCGCCACATCGACAAGCGACTCGGCCACCGCAGTGCCATGTGTATCGTCGCTTGTATGCCCACCCGCGACCGTGGAGACATACTCACACTGCGACACAGTCGACACATAACTGCCTACTGCCGTGTAGCACCGAACGGCCACCGGTACCGGCAACTCTCCGTAGTCCAGAATTGCCTGCAACCCGTAAAACCCCGTATCAATCACCCCCACCTTCACCCCGGCCCCCGTGTAGCCTCGGTCGTGCCAGCTCTTCGCATTGTGCACATCACGCCCCTGACTGACGGTGGAGCCATATGACGTCACGGCTTGAGGCTGCGGTGGCTCGATGAGCATCAGGCGCAGCACCGTGGACAGGCCACTGAGCTGCGGCACTTCGTCCGGCGCCACATACACTTCGATCACGTTCTCGATGACATGCGCCGTCGGCCGCGACAGCGAGGCCAGCACGGCCAGCGCCTCTCCGGGCGACGAGGTGTAGACCGTGATCGGAATCAGTCCGTCGCGCTCGAGGGCGACCGGCACCCGGTCCCGCGCCAGCCGCTGACGTCCCGGCGCGGCTGGAATCAGATCACGCAACGGCCCGGCGACTTTGGGCTCGTAGCGTTTGTCCTGCTCGATCTGTGCGAGCTCATCCGTCGTCAAGGGACGAATGTCGCGGGGCTGCGCCATGCCTGGAAGGGCAGACAGCAGCAGCACGATGGCGAGTGCGAGCACTCGCAGGGGCTGAGCAAACGGGGACGCAGTGCGCGTGGACATGGGCGTCGCGTGAACCTTCACGAGTGCGTGGTGCCGGATGATTCGCTGAAAGGGCTAGTCGCCGAAGCCCACAGAAGGCAGAAGGGATGTCGCGCGGTGCAGCGTGCGCGGCGAGGATGTCGGCGACTCGCCAGGTGTCCCGTCTACTTAAGGCAAGGTACTTGAGTACTCACACACGTCGTCAATAAGTCAAACTACTCACATTTGGAAAAGGCATCACTCCCGCATGGTGGCCGCAGAGCGACGCCGCCCCGGCGCGCCGCACCACGCCGGCGGCGACGAACCCGTGGCGAAGCGCACGGCGGGCCCATGACGGGCCACAGCGGCGACGCCGCCCAGCGGCACATCGGGCGGGTGAATCACCCGGCTCCGGGCGGGCAGACGAGACGGCGGTCCCCACAAGACCCAAGGCCCCGCGGGCGCGGCAGCCCGGATGTCATCGTTTTGTCATCGGACCGTATGCGACAGCGCGGTGTACGCTGGTCGCCGGTGCGCCGATATCTGCACCCCGGGGGGTGCACGTGTCAGGTCTACGCACATCGACGCACAGCGAAACGGGCCGCCGCGACTGTCGCGGGCGCGGGACGGTCGGTCACCGGCGCCCGCCGGATGCCACCGCAATCCCGACCCTGCAGCCACTGCCGGCGCCCGGACACGACCACCACCGTACCAGGGCACGCCGGCAGTGGTGCGCCAGTCCCGCCGCGCCAACCGCGGCCCCGTCGACCGCCTGTCCCGCCGGGCACGTCTCCGTGATGGTCGGTCTCCGACCGATGCGGCTCCTCGGCCTGCCACATCGGCAGTGGTAGACTACTCACGTTTTGCCCAATCGTTGTTCCCCCGCTGACCACGTGGCGCGCATGACTGTCGTGGTGCAGACTCTTCTCTGTGTGCTGCTGCTGGAACGCCCCGCCGAGGCGTACATCGACCCCGGCTCTGGCAGTCTCCTCTATCAGGCAGTGCTCGCTGGCCTGCTCGGCCTTGGCTTCACGGCCCGCCGTGCGATCGCGTCGATGCTGAACTTTTTCCGCAGCCGGTTCGGCCTTGGCGGAACTCACCACGGCCCCGGCCAGGATGGCACCTAGCGGA
>JBIIDF010000067.1:0-11203 GCA_044238535.1 Vicinamibacterales bacterium | reverse complement strand
TTACTTGAGACGCAGCCGCTCGCCGAGCGTGGCCCCGCCGTCGCCCTGCGATGACGAATAGCTGTCCCAGTCCGAGCGGAACTCGTCGGTCTTGAGCGCACGGATGCTCAGGCCGATCTTCCGTTCGGAGGGGCTCAGCTTGATGATCTTCATAGGCGTGGTCTGCCCCACTTCGAGCGACAGCTTCTCGCCGCCCTGGGTGTCGTCAAACTCGCTGACATGGATGAGACCCTCGATGCCTTCGTCCAGCTCGACGAACGCGCCGAAGTTGGTCATGCGCACCACCTTGCCTTCGATGGTGTCGCCCACCTTGTGCCGTGAGAAGAAGTCTTCCCAGATGTCGGTGGCCAGCTGCTTGAGGCCCAGGGAGAGGCGCTGGTTCTCGGCGTCGATGCTGAGCACCATCGCCTCGACCGTATCGCCCTTCTTGAGCACTTCGCTGGGGTGCTTGACCCGCTTGCTCCACGACATGTCGGAGATGTGGATGAGGCCGTCGATATCGTCTTCCACCTCGACAAACGCGCCGAACTCGGTGAGATTGCGCACCTTGCCGGTGATGCGTGTGCCGACGGGATACTTCTCGGTCAGCTCATTCCACGGATTGCTCTCGACCTGCTTCAGGCCGAGCGAAATCCGCCGTGCGGTCGGATCGACGCCGAGGACCATGGCCTCGACCGTGTCACCCACATTGAGAATCTTCGACGGGTGCTTGACGCGCTTGCTCCACGACATTTCGCTGACGTGGATGAGGCCCTCAACGCCCGGTTCGAGCTCGATGAAGGCGCCGTAGTCGGTCAGACTGACCACCTTGCCACTAACGCGGGCGCCGGCCGGGAAGCGGTCCATGACGCTGGTCCACGGGTCGATGATGAGCTGCTTGTGCCCCAGCGACACGCGCTCGGTTGCCGCGTCGTATTTGAGCACCACCACATCGATCTCGTCGTTGACCTTGAACACCTCGGACGGATGTCCGACGCGGCCCCACGACATATCGGTAATGTGCAGCAGGCCGTCGATGCCGCCCAGGTCGATGAACGCCCCGTAGTCGGTGATGTTCTTGACGGTGCCACGCAGCACCTTGCCCTCGGCGAGCGTTTCGAGAGTGGTCTTCTTCTTCTCGGCGTTCTCTTCCTCGAGCAGCACTTTGCGCGAGAGCACGATGTTGCCGCGCTTCTTGTTGACCTTGATGACGCGCATCCGGAGCTCCTGCCCCTTCAGTGCGTCGAGGTTGCGAACCGGACGGACGTCGATCTGGCTGCCCGGCAGAAACGCCCGGACACCGATGTCGACGGCCAACCCACCCTTGATCCGTTCGACGACCCGGCCGATGACGACCTTGCGGTCGATGAACGCCCGCTCGACCTCGTCCCAGATCTTCATCTTCTCGGCCTTTTCGCGCGACAGCACGATGTGGCCATCCCGGTCCTCGGTGCGCTCGAGCAGGACGTCAACGACGTCGCCTGCCCTCACGATGACCGCGCCGGTCTCGTCGAGAAACTCGTCGACCGGAATTACCCCTTCTGACTTGTACCCGACGTCGATGACCACCTCGTTCTCGGTGACCTTCAGAACGGTGCCCTTGACAACCTCACCTTCCGCGATATTCCGGAAGCTGTTATCGTAAAGGTCGAGCAGGCGGCTGAACTCCTCGGGGGAGACGGACTCATCGTCCTTGACCCACAGAGGGGTCGTTTTGGGAGCTTGCCGCCCCGCGGCCGAAGCCGTCGGGGTGTAAGCGCCCTTCGGCTCGTTGGCCGTGTTGTGCTCGTCGTGCGAAATTGCCATTGCGGTGCGCGTCCTCCTGACTAGCAGATTTGCCGGTCGATTTGAGCGGGGGCCGGCGCCCCGCGTAACCTGATGAAGTTACGTTAGTTAGTGCCCTGTGTCAAGGTAGCCCAAAGGACTCCGATATGGCCAAGAAACCGGCACCCCGCAAGTCAGGCACGTCCGCCCGTCGCAAGTCTGCCCGCCCCGCCGCCCGCGGAAACACAGCCAGCCGTCGTCGCACCCCGGCACGGACCACACGGGCCTCCGCAAAGACGTCCGCAAAGAAGACCGGGGCAACGAAGAAGAAGACCGGGTCGCCGAAGAAGGCCGCCCCCCGCAAGACCACGACAGCGGCCCGTGCAGGGGCGGCGCGGACGCGCAAGGCCGTCGCGCCCAGGAAGGCCACCGGTAGCCGGACGGCACCTGGCCGAACAGTGAAGTCTGCTCCCAAAAAGACCGCGGTCGTTCGCAAGGCTCCCGCACGGAAGACCTCCGCCGCCTCCTCGCGCACGTCGGTCGTCACGAAACCGTCACCGGCCCGTCGCACCGCTCGACCCGCAGGAAAGGCGGCCTCGGCCCGCTCGACAAAGACGGCAGCAACGCCGAAGAAGGCGGGCACCTCCGCCACCGCCACGCCCCTGCGCAAGAAACCCTCGACGGTCGGCGCCAAGCCCGCGGCAACCAGGAAGCCCGCAGCCGTGCGCCCGACCCCGACGGCCAAAGCCCCACGGGCCGCCATGCCGTCGACACTCGCGTCTGCCGGCGCGTCCACGGGCATCGCCACGGGCCGCGCCGAACTGCGGCAGAAATTGCAGCAGCACACGTCAACGAGCCCGGCCCTGACGGGCGGCGACGTTGACGCCGACTGGGGACGGGCCGACTCGGTGGGCGACGAGGCGCCGGGCGGCGACAACCCGACGCCCGACCAGGACGTCGTGGATGAGATCGGTCGGGCCCTTGGCGTCGAGTACGACGACGATGAGGAATTGCGCGGGGGTGGCGAGATCGCGGACCGCGACCGCCACCGATGGGAACTCGATCCGGAATCGTCGGAAGACTTCGACGACCGCTAAGCCCTATAGACCTACGAACGAGCCGGGCCCTGGTCCGGCTCGTTCTGCGTACGGCGCACGAGCGCCAGCACCTGCGCGAACACGCCCTCGGCATCAAGATCCGTGGTGTCGAGATATACGGCGTCAGCCGCCAGTGTCAGAGGCGCCACGGGCCGCGTGGCGTCGCTACGGTCACGTGCCGCCATGGCATCCTGCACGCGGGCCACATCGCCGCCTCCCGATGCGGAATGCGCCACGTCGGTCATGCGCCGGCGTGCGCGCGCTTCCGCCGAGGCATCGAGATACACCTTCACGTCGGCGTCGGGGAACACGACGGTCCCGATATCGCGCCCTTCCATGACGACGCCCGCCGCGCCCATGGCCCGCTGCCGGGCCACCAGCACGGACCGCACGCCAGGGAGCCGCGCCACCTGCGCCGCGGCCTGGTCGATGGCAGGGGTCCGGATCTCGCGCGTCACGTCATGGCCATCGATCCGGATCCCCAGGGCATCCTGCTCGACGCATGACTGCTCGGCCAGAGCCGTGACCCGCCCATCGTCATCGAGCGGCAGGCCGTCGTGAGTCGCCTTCCAGGCCACCGCGCGATACATCGCGCCCGTATCGACGTGGGGATAGCCCAGCAGGTTGGCGAGGCGTCGTGCCAGCGTGCCCTTCCCCGCTCCTGACGGGCCGTCGATGGCAATGATGATGGGTCGCACGAGTGGGCCAGTGTACCATTGCCTCGTGAGGCGATTTCTGCGGTGGGGACTATGGCTGCTTCCCCTGGGGGCGGTGGGCCTGATGCTGGCGCAGCCGCTGCTCGACGCCACGGCCTTCATCATCCGGGCAGCCGATGTCCGTGGGACACCGGCCCGTCTGGCCGAGTGGCGCTCGGCAGGGATGGGCCCCCAGGAGACGCTGCAGATCCCGACGAGGCGAGGCGCCATCGACGGGCGGCTCTATCTGCCCCGCGCCGCTGCCGGCCGCACCGTCGTGCTGATTCCGGGCGTGCATCGCGATGGCATCAACGAGCAGCGCCTGGTGCGATTGGCCGGCGACCTGGTGGAGACGGGCGTGCGTGTCGTCACGGTCGCCGCTCCCGATCTGCAGAAGTTCCGCATTACGCCCGACGCCACCGACGTGATCGAGGACGCCATCCTCTGGACCTCGACGCAGTCGGCCCTCGCCCCCGACGGCAAGGTCGGCGTCATCGGCATCAGTTTTTCCGGCGGACTGTCGGCAGTGGCCATTGGTCGCCCCCGGATCCGCGACCATGTATCCTTTCTTGTGTCCTTCGGAGGGCACGGCGACCTCGGGCGCGTCATGCACTATCTGGCGACGGGTGAGGTCATCGGGGACCTGGCGCGTGCCCGACAGAGCCGGGTCGTCATCGGCGCGGCCGATGTGCAGGTGCACCCGCCGCACGACTACGGCCTCGCGGTGGTGCTCCTCAATGTCGCCGACCAGATGGTGCCGCCCGAGCAAGTCGAGCCGCTCCGCACGGCGATTGACCGCTTCCTGCTGGCCTCCTCTCAGGCCATGACCGACCCGCCGCTGGCCGAGCAGACGTTTGCCGCCGTGCGCGTGGAATCGGCGCAGTTGCCCGAACCTGCGCGCACGCTGATGCACTACGTGAACACGCGAGACGTGGGCGCGCTCGGGGCCCGGTTGTCGCCGGTCGTCGACCGCCTGCAGTCGCATCCCGGCATGCCCGCCGTCTCCCTCGAGCGAGCCCCCCTGGCTCCCGCCGCCCCTGTGTACCTGCTCCACGGCGCCGACGACAACGTCATACCGTCGGTGGAGACCGTGCTGCTCGGCGAATACCTCCAGGGGAAGGCTGAAGTGCACGGCTTGCTCAGTACACTGATCACCCACGCGGAAATGAACCGCGCCCCCACGGCCACCGACGTCTGGCGTCTGGCCTCATTCTGGCGGCAGGTCTTCAGCCGCTGACTCCGGAAGGAACCCTGTGTCTCCTCGTCCCACTCCCGACTACGACCCCGACGGCATCCGACTGCAGAAACTGCTATCGACGGCTGGCGTGGCGTCCCGACGCGCCTCGGAACAGCTGATTGTCGACGGGCGTGTCACCGTCAACGGCGCTGTGGTGCGCACGCTGGGAGCACGGGCGGCCGTGACCGACGACATCCGGGTCGACGGTCGCCGCGTCAGACTCGGCGCCTCGCCCCGGTACATCCTGCTGTACAAGCCGCGTGGCTATGTGACGACGCGTCACGATCCCGAGGGACGTCCCACGGTGCTCGACCTGCTGGACAGGCGCGTGGGCTACGTGTATCCCGTCGGCCGCCTCGACTATGACAGCGAGGGCCTCCTCCTGCTGACCAGCGACGGAGACCTCGCCGAGCGACTGATGCATCCCAGGCACGAGGTGCCCAAGGTGTACGAAGCGATCGTGCTGGGGACGCCCGACCCCGTGGCGATCACTAAACTGCGCGCCGGCGTGTTCATCGACGGTCACCGTACGGCGCCCGCCGACGTCACCTCGGAAGCCACCGTGCGGGGTGCCCGGCCGACGACCCGGCTGACCATCACCTTGCGCGAGGGGCGTAACCGGCAGGTCCGGAAGATGTGTCAGGTCGTTGGCTTGCCCGTCCGGGACTTGCGGCGCGTCCGGATTGGCAGCCTCGGCATCGGACAGCTTCGCCCGGGCGAGTATCGGGACCTGGCGCCGTCCGAGGTGCGGGTACTGCAGGGCGAGGCCGCAGCGGCGCAGAGCCAGTCCCGTAAGACACCGACCCGTGGCGCGGCACGCCCGGATTCCAGGCCCCCCGCCCACCGGGAACCGGCTCAGGCGTGGGACAAGCCGCCAACCCTTCGGCACCGTGACACACGTCCAACGTTCGGGGGCGATTCGACGCGGGAGCGCGCGGTCCCAGGTGCGAAACGACCGTCGGGACGTCCAGGTGGCTCGGTTCGAGGGACCGGCGTCAGGCCGCAGACGTCGGAAGGTACGGCGCGCCCGTCCGCCCCCCGGCGCACGGAGACTCGTCCGGGATCTCCGGGCCGCTCCCCGTCGGGGCGGCCACGTCCCGCGTCCGGCACGACGGGGCGGACCACGGGACGGACACCCCGCTAGGACTCGTCGTCCTGCGGGGTGTCGGCCGGGGCATCGGCCGTCGCATCACCGAGGCTGGCGAGGTCATCGTCATCCAGCGGCAGCATTTCTTCGGGCACCATGCGCTCGGTGAGCATCGACGGGGCTTCGAACCCGAGCTGCTGGGCCATGTCTTCCACCCTCGGCAGGTCGGTCACGTCCTTCAACCCGAAGCGCAGGAGGAATTCGCGGGTCGTGCCGTAGAGGAACGGTCGTCCGACCACATTCTTCCGACCGACAATCTTCACCAGATGACGCTCGAGCAGGGTCGACAGTACCCCCGACACATTCACCCCGCGGATTTCCGCAATCTCGGCCTGGGTGATGGGCTGCTTGTAGGCCACGACCGACAGCGTTTCGAGCGCCGCCACAGACAGCTTCTGGGTCGAGCGTTCGTGAAACAGCCGCCGGACCCACTCGTGCAACTCGGGCCGCGTGGTGATCTGATACCCGCCCGCCACTTCCACCAGATGCAGGCCGGGCCGCTCGGCATACGTCTCACGCACTGCGTCGAGGGCCGCGACGATGTCGTCTTTGGGCTCGTCGGCGAGCACGCGGCAGAGGGCCTTGAGGCTCAGGGGTTCCGGCGAGGCAAACACCAGCGACTCCACAATCGCGCGAAGCTGCGCCGGATCCAGCCTCGCTCGGGTCTCAACCACCGCGGTGTCGTCGGCGTTCACCGGCGCAGGGACGTCGGCGGCCTCAATTTGTGTGTCGTCGCTCATGACTCGGTCTCACTGACAGGGACTGCCATCGGGGCCTGATGGGCCTTGAACTCATCTTCCGGATCGTGGATGGGATGCGGCGCATCCTGCGGACGTGACCGCATGTAGACGCGAATGTCCCCGCTGTGCCCGCTCTGGAAGACACGGATGAGCTTGAGACGGATCATCTCCAGCACCGCGAGAAAGGTGACGATCAGATCGGCCCGGGTGACCGTGTCGTCGAACAACTCGTCGAATCCGCATGCGGACGCGACCGACAACCGTGCCAGCAGTTGCTCGATGCGCTGCTCGAGCGACTGCTCCTCTGGCGGCAGTGGCACGGGTGGCCGTTCGCGGGCCCGCTCCAGGACCCGCTGAAAGGCCGACAACAACCCGAAGAGATCGACTTCGAGCTCGGGCTCGTAGTCATCCCCGGCTATGGCTTCGATGCGCGACTCGGGACGCATCCACTGGGCGCTGCGCAGCGTCTCGCGGTCGTGCAGCAGTTCGGCCGCGGCCTTGAACCGCTCATGCTCGAGCAGTCGACGCACAAGCACATCGCGCGGGTCTTCGCCGATGACATCCGCCTCGGTCAGTGCCGGAGGCCGTGGCAGCAGCAGGCGGCTCTTGATGTGAATCAGCGTGGCCGCCATGACCAGAAACTCGCTGGCCACATCGAGATTGAGCTCCTCCATCAGCGTCAGGTAATCGAGGTACTGACGCGTGATGGTCGCGATCGGGATGTCGTAGACATCCACCTTGTTCTTGCGACTCAGGTGCACCAGCAGGTCGAGGGGCCCCTCGAACGACTGCAGCCGAATCCGGATGGACTCGAGTTGCGAATCGAATCCGTCTGCGGCATCGATGATGGGCGACGCGGTGCTCATGGGCGCACGGCCATCAGTAGCGGAGCCTGACGGCCTCGCGTACACGTTCCATGGTCTGCTGCGCCTGGACACGGGCGCGGGCGGACCCTTCAAACAGCACCTCACGCAAGTAGCCCGGCCGAGCCAGCGCGGCGTCGCGACGTGCACGCAGGGGTTCGAGCATGGCGTTGATGGCCGTCGCCAGCTTGGTCTTCACCTCGACATCGCCCACCGTCCCCGCGCGATAGCGGGCCTTGAGCTCGTCCACCTCGGCGCGGTTGGGATTGAAGGCATCATGGTAGATGAAGACCGGGTTGCCCTCGACGGTGCCGGGAATGTCCGCCCGGACCCGCTTGGGGTCGGTGTACATCTGCCGGACCTTCTGCCGCACGGCGTCTGCCGAATCGGCCAGGTCGATGGTGTTCTGGTAGCTCTTGCTCATCTTCCGGTTGTCGAGCCCCGGCAGGCGGGGGGTCGGCGTCAGCAGCGCCACCGGCTCCACGAGTCCCCGCGGCGGCGCCTCCGGGGGCACCGGGAAGTAGAAGTTGTTGAAGCGGCGTACCACTTCCCGCGTCAGCTCCAGATGCGGCACCTGGTCCTCACCCACCGGCACGACGTTGGCGTCGTAGATGACCACGTCGGCGGCCTGCAGCAGCGGGTAGCCCAGAAAACCGATGCTCGACAGATCGCGTTCGGCGAGCTGTTCCATCTGCTCCTTGTAGGTGGGCACGCGTTCCAGCCAGGGGATGGGGGTCACCATCTGCAGCAGCAGATACAGCTCGGCGTGTTCCGGCACCAGCGACTGGATAAAAAACGTGCTCCGCTCGGGGTCGAGTCCGGCACCGATCCAGTCGGCCACGTTGTCGATGGCGTTGGCGACCAGGTCGCCCGTGTCGGCGTAGTGGCTGGTCAGCGCGTGCCAGTCCGCCACGAAATAGAAGCAGTCGTAGTCGGCCTGCAGGCGTGCCCAGTTGTCGAGCGCCCCTACCAGATGGCCCAGATGCAGTCGCCCCGTCGGGCGCATGCCCGA
This sequence comes from Vicinamibacterales bacterium, assembly GCA_044238535.1. Taxonomy (GTDB): domain Bacteria; phylum Acidobacteriota; class Vicinamibacteria; order Vicinamibacterales; family UBA2999; genus VFZN01. The sequence goes on along the minus strand of JBIIDF010000067.1, from coordinate 2,669 downwards.
CACCACCCGTTGACGTCCAGTCACAGTAACCCGCCCAGAATGAAGCGCTGCACCGGTCGCAGCACTGCCGACAGCAGGCCCGAGAGCATCAGCGCGTAAATCACCAGAAACCCGTAGGGCCGTATCCGTTCAAGCGCATCGGCCGCACCGGTCGGCAGCAGTCCCAGCAGCACGTTGCCCCCGTCGAGGGGGGGCACCGGAATCATGTTGAACAGCGCCAGCAGCACGTTCAGCACGACCCACTGCACGAGTGTTTCCCCGCGCAACCCGGCGTCCAGCACCGGACCGAGGCCCCCCAGCGCCAGGACCACTCCAGCGCCGAGGGCCGCGAGCAGCAGGTTGCTGATGGGGCCGGCCGCGGCAATGAGCGCGAAATCGCGCCGCGGTGCCCGCAGGTAGCGCACGTCCACCGGCACCGGACGCGCCCAGCCAATCAACGGCAGGTTCGTCACCGCCGCCAGCAGGGGGAACACCACCGTGCCGATCGGGTCGACGTGGACCGCCGGGTTCAGGGAGAGGCGTCCGAGGGCGCGGGCGGTCGGGTCACCGAGACGGTCGGCCGCCCAGGCGTGGGCGGCTTCGTGCACCGACAACGAACCGACCAGCACCACCATAAAGGCGAGGATTTCCGCGAAATTAATGCCGTCCAAGGGGGGAAAGTTTATCAGATGGCCCTCAGGCCCTGGCGAAGTGTTCACAAATCGCCGCCGCCGCTTTGGCGCCGACCACGGCGGAGAGTTCCTCGAGGCTGGCACGACGGACGCCGGCGACGCTGCCAAACCGCGTCAGTAGCGTCTTGCGTCGCCGCGGACCGATGCCCGGCACCTCGTCGAGGGCGGACCGCAGGTCACGCTGGGTTCTCGCCTGCCGATGATAGGTGACCGCGAAGCGGTGCGCCTCGTCCCGGATGCGCTGCAGCAGCCGCAGGGCGTCACCGTGGCGGTCGAGCGCCAGGGGTTGCTCGTGGTCGCGGGTGAACACCAGTTCCTCTTTCTTGGCCAGTCCGATGGCGACCAGATGCGCGAGCCCCAGCGCCTCCAGGGACTCGTAGGCCGCGGCCAGCTGCCCCTTCCCTCCGTCAATGACCAGCAGGTGCGGCAGCGGGGCGTCGTGGGCCGTCTTGCGAAGGAAATGCCGTTTGACCACCTGCCCCATGGCGGCGAAATCATCGAGAAATCGCTCACCGCGGGCGACGCGGAAGCGCCGATATTCGCTGCGCTTCATGCGCCCGTCCTCGCAGACCACCATCGAGGCCACGGTCTCGCTGCCCTGAATGGTCGAGATGTCAAAGCACTCGATGCGCCGTGGCAGCTGCGGCAGTCGCAAGGCGGCCTGCAGGGTTTCGAGTGCCTCATACTGGGCGGTGCCCGGGCCCTGATCGAACCGGGCCCGATACGCCAGTTCGGCGTTGCGGCGGGCGAGGTCGAGGAGGCCACGTTTGTCGCCACGCTGCGGCAGCGCGCAGGTCACGCGGCGCCCCGCTCGTTCACTCAGCCACTCCTCCAGCGCTTCATGTTCATCCGGCCACTCGGGCAGGTGGAGCTCGGGCGGCGGCGACTGGTCGGCATACAGATGCGCCATCGCGGCGGCCAGCACTCCCGCCACATGACCGGCATCGGGCCCGGCATCGGCCACCACCTCAAGCCGCTCGACCACCCGACCATGTCTGACCTGGAACACCTGTACCACGGCCCCGCTGGGTCCGACCTTGACGCCGAACACATCGCGGTCGCCCAGCGCCACGCTGGACATCTTCTGCTGGCGCTCCTCGAGGGTCTGCACCGTCCGCAGCGCGTCCCGCAGCGCGGCGGCTTCCTCGAAGCGCTCGTCAGCGGCGGCGGCACGCATGCGCGCGTCCAGCTGCTGCCCCAGTTCCTCGGTCCGTCCCTCGAGAAACAGGCGGGTATCGTCAACGGCCTGGGTATAGCGTGCGGGGGAACACAGGTCGGCCACACACGGCGCGAGGCAGCGCTTGATGTCGTATTCCAGGCAGGGACGGTCACGGCGTCCGGTAATGACTTCGTTGCAGGACCGGATACCGAAGAGCCGATGCGTGAGGTCCTTGGTCTTGCGCGCCAGCCTCGCCGGCAAAAACGGACCGGCATACACGTGACCGTCCCGCTCGACCGACCGCGCTACCATGACCCGGGGCACGTCTTCACCGGTCGTCAGCTGCAGGTAGGGATAGTGCTTGTCATCCCGAAGGCGGATGTTGTACTTCGGCGTGCGCTGCTTGACGAGGCTGTCCTCGAGGGCCAGCGCCTCGACGACCGAGTCGGTCAGAATGACGCTGAGGCTGGTCACTTCATCGAGCAGCGCATCGGTCTTGGCGTGCTGGCCGCGGGCCCCCAGGTAACTGCGGACCCGGTCACGCAGGCTGCGCGCCTTGCCGATGTAGATGGTGTCGCCGTCCGCATTGGCGTACAGATACACCCCCGGCTGCTCGGGCAGACGGGCAATCTGTTCTCGGAGGTCCTGAATGGGCATGAGGCAACGCGAGGCGACCTCTGATCATCGCACGCCGGGCGGTTGTGCGGCACCGCCCGGGTCGACTACCCTTAGGCGGGCTTTCCTATGACATTTACCGGCGCCATCGGCGCCATCTGCATGTTCCCGCTACGGGCGATCATCGCCGGGTCGATCGCCCTGGGCATTCATCCCAACGTGCT
>JBIIDF010000344.1:0-3144 GCA_044238535.1 Vicinamibacterales bacterium | reverse complement strand
CGCTCGAGGCCTTCAACCTCACCAACGTCAACACGGTGCTGTCACGTCAGCGCAACCAGGCGGCCGCCAACGCCAACCGTATCAGCGGCATCGTCGCGCCGCGTGTGCTGCGCTTCGGGCTGCGCCTGACGTTCTGACGCGTCATCCGACCGGAGGCGGGCGCATCACCGCCTGCCTCCGGCGGTAGTCTGCCCTCCATCACGCGGCACGCACGCCGGGCGTCAGCACCTCAGGCTGCAGCAACAGCATGGCCAGCGGCGGCACCCGCAACACCAGGCGCTGCGGAAAGCCGTGCGCCTCGTGCGGGGCGGTGTCCACGTGGCCGCCATGCCCGACACCGCTGCCTCCGTACTCGACCGCATCACTGTTCAGGCGCTCGCGATAGCGACCCGCCACTGGCACCCCGACCGCATATGTCTCCCGGACAACGGGTGTGAAGTTGAGCACGGCCACCATCACCGCATCACTCGCCGGATCACGGCGCACCAGCGCCACCACTCCCTGTTCGGCATCGTCACACGTGATCCACTGGAACCCGTCGGGCTGGTCATCGGCGGCCCACAGGGCCGGCGCCGATCGATAAACATGCGTCAGGTCGCGCACCCAGCGGTGCAGACCACGGTGCGCGGCGTCTTCGAGCAGGGCCCAGTCGAGCGCTCCCTCATGCGTCCATTCGCGCCACTGTCCCAGCTCGGCCCCCATGAAGAACAGCGGGCGACCGGGATGCACGTAGAGAAACGCCAGCAGCAGGCGCAGCGAGGCCCGCTGCTGCCACGCATCACCCGGCATGCGCCCCAGCAGCGACCGCTTGCCGTGCACCACCTCGTCATGCGAGAGCGGCAGCACGAAGCGCTCGGTGTAGGCGTACAGCATCGGGAAGGTCAGGTGCCGGTGATGCCAGCGTCGATACACCGGATCGTGCGCGAAGTAGTCCAGCACATCGTGCATCCAGCCCATGTTCCACTTGCACGAGAAGCCCAGGCCGCCGTTATCGACCGAGCGGGTCACTCCGGGCCAGACCGTGGATTCTTCGGCGCACGTGATCACGTCCGGATGCTCGTCCGTGAGGATGCGGTGCAGCTGCTGCAGGAAGGCCACCGCCTCGAGATTCTCGCGACCGCCGTCGCGGTTGGGAATCCACTGGCCCGGCGCGCGCGAGTAATCGAGGTACAGCATCGATGCCACCGCATCGACACGCAGTCCGTCGACATGAAACTCTTCAATCCAGTACAGCGCATTCGAAAGCAGGAACGACTGCACCTCCGAGCGACCATAGTTGAAAATGCGTGTGCCCCAGTCGGGATGCTCACCCTGGCGAGGATCGGCATGTTCATACAGGGCCGTGCCGTCGAAGCGGGCCAGCGCATGATCGTCCGCGGGGAAATGCGCGGGTACCCAGTCGAGCAGCACGCCGATGCCTGCCTGATGGCAGGTGTCGATGAACGCCCGCAGGTCATCCGGTGTTCCATAGCGTGCGGTCGGGGCGTAGAAGCCGGTGACCTGATAGCCCCACGACCCGTAAAACGGGTGCTCCATCACCGGCAGCAGTTCGAGGTGCGTGACGCCGAGGTCACGGGCGTAGGGCACCAGCTGCTCGGCCAGTTCCCGATAGGTCAGCCACTGCCCGTCGATGGTGCGCCGCCAGCTGCCGAGGTGGACCTCGTAAATGCACAGGGGCTGCGCCTCTGCGTGCCTTGCCCGTCGATGCGACATCCACGCCGCATCGTGCCAGACGTAGGGCGCCCGCACGGGCACGACCGAGGCGGTCCGCGGTGGCAGTTCAGCCTGCCGCGCCATGGGATCGGCCCTCAGGCTGACCGCCCCGTCGACACCCGTCACTTGGAACTTGTAGGCCTGGCCCTCCTGCACACCAGTGACCACGCCGTCCCACACACCGCCGTCCTGCATGACGAGCGGATGCCGCCCCGGATTCCAGTCGTTGAAGTCACCGACGACCGACACTCCCCGGGCGTTGGGCGCCCACACGGCAAACCGCACCGAGGGCGTCCCGGCGTCCTCGACCCACACCGGGCCCAGGTGTCGCCACGCCCTGCGCTCGGTGCCGCTGCCCCAGCGGACACGCGCGGCCTCTTCCAGCTGCCACGACGAGGAGGACATGCGCCGATTGTAGCGGCACGGGGCAGACGAACTCTGCCGGCATCGGGCACAATGAAGGCATGTCCTCCACTGCTGCTCTGCTGACCCGCCTGGGCCTGCGCGACGTGAATGCCGGGGCCTGCACCGGTCCCGACGGCTGGCTCACCGACCCGGCCAGTCACACCCTGACCTCGTTCAACCCCACCACCGGCGACGCTATCGCCCGCGTACAGCTGGCCACCCCGGCGCTCTACGACCAGGTGGTCTCGGCGGCCGTCTCGGCCTTTGCGGCCTGGCGCCACGTGCCGGCCCCGAAGCGCGGCGACGTGGTGCGCGACCTCGGCCAGGCTCTGCGCGATGCGCGCGAGCCGCTTGGCGACCTGGTGTCGCTCGAGATGGGCAAAATTCGGGCGGAAGGCCACGGCGAAGTCCAGGAGATGATTGACATCTGCGACTTCGGCACGGGTCTGTCGCGGCAGCTCTACGGCCTGACGATCGCGTCAGAGCGGCCCGGGCACCGCATGATGGAACAGTGGCATCCGCTCGGGGCCATCGGCGTCATCACCGCGTTCAACTTTCCCGTCGCTGTCTGGTCGTGGAACGCCGCCCTGGCCGCGGTGTGCGGCGACACGGTGGTCTGGAAACCGGCCGAGCCGACGCCGCTTACCGCCGTGGCCGTGCAGCACATTGCCAACCGTGTGATGGCCGACCACGCGCTGGCGGGCATCTTCACGCTGGCCGTCGGCACGGGCCAGCAGGTCGGGGCCGCGATGGTCGGTGATGCACGCCTGCCGCTCATCTCGTTCACCGGCTCGACCGCCGTCGGACGGCAGGTGGCCTCGGCCGTGGCCGGACGCTTCGGCAAGACCATTCTCGAACTGGGCGGCAACAACGCCATCATCGTCGCGCCAGATGCCAACCTTGACATGGCGGTGCGGGCCATTCTCTTCGGGGCGGTCGGCACCGCTGGTCAGCGCTGCACGTCCACCCGGCGCATCATTGCCCACCGTTCGGTCGTGGACGCCCTGACCGCGCGGCTGGTGCAGG
>JBIIDF010000343.1:0-3177 GCA_044238535.1 Vicinamibacterales bacterium | reverse complement strand
ATGTCTCGATCGGGTTCTTCCATGGCGCCGTGCTTCCCGATCCCGGGGCCGTGCTCGAGGGTGCGGGACGATTCATGCGGCACGTGACACTGAGGCCGGGCGACGAGGATCGCACGCGACAGATCGAGGCCCTCATCAGCGCCGCCCGCCTCGACATGCGCCAACGGCAACACGTGCTCCACGTGCGCCCAGACGACCTCTCATCGCCGGAGGTGCAGGCGCTCATCGCCGAGCACCTCGCGGGGATGCACGCGACGACCCCTGAGGGGCACGTGCATGCCATGGCCATCGACGCCCTCCGCCATCCGTCGATCTCCCTCTGGACGGTCTGGCGGGGGCAGGCCCTCTGCGGATGTGGCGCCCTGAAGCACCTCGACGCGACATCGGGCGAGATCAAGTCGATGCGCACACGCGCGGCCTTCCTGAGGCAGGGCGTGGGGCAGGCGGTGCTCGACACCATCATCGGCGCAGCGCGTGACCGCGGATACACGCAGCTCTTCCTCGAGACCGGCAGCGGAGCGGCGTTCACCGCCGCCCATGCGCTCTATCTCAGGAATGGCTTCCGCTGGTGTGGCCCCTTCGGCGACTACGCGGCCACGGACTTCAACGTCTTCATGACGAAGACGATCCGCGGCGCATAACGCGGTTGGCGACGGGCCCGGTCGGCACCGACCACGATCAATCCATCACCACCACGGTGCGGCTCGACCTCGAGTCGCGTACCAGTCCAGCTTCCAGGCGCTTGGCATAGTAGACCTTCGACTGGGCGTTGTCGGTCGCATTGGCCTCGAACTTGATCACGTCAAAGTGCAACTGGGCCAGCGCGGCGCGCATGTCATGAAAGCGGTTTTTGGTCTTCGCCAGCATCACGCCGCACCCCAGGGCCGACGCCCACATCTCGGCTTCCTCGCTGAGGGCCCGGAAGTGTCCCTGCCCGCGCCAGTCGCGTCGCGTCCCACCGATCCACGAATAGACGACGCGCTGCGCGTCGAAGTCGACTGACGTGCGCACACGGTCGACCAGGTCGCGCAGCTTGGGCTCGTGTTCGTCCGCCCGCAGTTCGTGCACCACCTTGTAGGCGACCGGCAGGAGTGCGCCGGGGTCGTCGGGCATGGGGGCCTCGACCATCAGAATCAGCGACGGGCGATCGGACAGGCGCGCGAGGATATCCGCCGCCGTCTTGCGCCGGCCGAACTCGCCGAAGTGCTCTTCGATGAACTGAATCTCGAGCGCTCCGCTCTCGAGGGGATACTGTTTGATCAGGGTGGTCACGGCATGCCTCGGTCGTTCCTCAGTAGTCCATACCCAGAATCGTGCCGGCATCGTCCACGTCGAGGGCGTGCGCCTGCGGCACCTGGCCCAGGCCGGGCATCAGCATCATGCTGCCGGCGATCGCGACGACAAAGCCGGCGCCGGCCGACAGGGTGACGTCACTGATCGTCAGCGTCCAGTCTTCGGGCGCTCCCATTCGCGTGGCGTCATCCGTGAACGAGTATTGCGTCTTGGCAATGCACACGGGCAAGTGGTCATACCCAAGCGCCGCAAGCCGCTGCAGACGAGTGCGGGCTCCGGCCTTGAACGCCACGGCCCTCGCGCCGTAGACCTGCCGTGCCACACGTTCGATCTTCTGAACGAGGGGCACCGCGGGAGCGTAGAGGGGCGTGACCTTCGACACATCCGCGGCCGCCGCGGCTGCCACGACCCGATCCGCCAGGTCCGTCATGCCAGCTCCGCCCTTGAGATACCCCTCCGACAGCGCTGCCTCCACCCCACGCGCGCGGCAATGCGCCAGCACGGCCTCAAGGTCGTCCGACGCATCGTCCGCAAAACGGTTGAGCGCCACCACGGCGGGGACGCCCCAGCGCTGCAGATTGTCGAGATGCCGATCGAGATTCGGATAGCCCGCCGCGACCGGTCCGTCAGCGGCTCCGCCCTGCGCGCGCAGCGCCTTGAGGGTCACGATGACGACCGCGACCGAGGGGACATGCCCGCACATCGGCATCACCAGATCGAAGAACTTCTCGGCGCCGAGGTCGGCGGCAAACCCGGTCTCGTTCACGACGTAGTCGGCCAGATGCAGTCCCATCCGCTGCGCGAGCACGCTGCTGGTGCCGTGTGCGATGTTTGCAAAGGGTCCCCCGTGCACGATGGCCGGCACGCCTTCGCCGGTCTGCACCAGATTCGGCATGAGCGCATCGTTCAGCAGCACCATCATCGGTCCGACGGCCTTGAGGTCTGCGGCAGTGACCGGCTGCCCGTCGGTGTTGAAGCCCACCACGATGGCGCCCAAGCGCCGCCGGAGGTCGGCGCGGCTCTCGGCCAGGGAGAGAATCGCCATGATTTCCGATGCTGCCGTAATCACAAATCCGGTCTCGCGCGCAGGTCCACCCTCTCGGCTGCCGAGGCCGGTGACGATGCGGCGCAGGGCGCGGTCGTTCATGTCGAGGGCACGCGGCCAGGTGATGTCGAGGGGGTTCAGCCGCAGTGCGTTGCCAAAGTGCAGATGCGTATCGAGCAGGGCGGCCAGCAGGTTGTGTGCCGCGGTAATAGCGTGGAAATCCCCGTTGAAGTGCAGGTTGATCTTGTCGACCGGCACGAGTGTGGCGCGTCCCCCGCCGGTGGCCCCCCCCTTCTGCCCGAAGACCGGCCCCAGCGATGGCTCCCGCAGGGCGGCCACGGCCCGGTGGCCCCGCGCCACCAGTCCCTGGGTGAGGCCGATGGTGTTGACCGTCTTGCCTTCGCCACTCGTCGTGGGTGTCATGGCCGTGACCAGCACCAGGCGACCGCGACGGGTGGGAACGCGATCGAGCGTCTCGAGACGAATCTTGGCGGTGTACCGCCCGTACGGCTCGATCAGGTCGTCTGGCAGGTCGAGCGTGCGGGCGATATCGGCGATGGGTTTCATCAGGCCTGATTCTATGCGACGGGGGCGGGGGACCGAGCGTCCTACCGGGTATCATGCCGCGCACGTATCAGCTCAAGACGCGCCTCTTTGTGGCGCGTGACCTCGAGACGACCTTTGCCTTCTTTGCCGATGCCGGCAACCTGCAACGGCTGACGCCCGCCTTCCTCAACTTCCGCATCCTGACGCCGCAGCCCATTCCCATGCGCAAGGGCGCACTCATCGACTACCGCATCCGGATTCACGGCCTGCCCGTCTGGTGGAAGACCGAGATT